>JBGMQW010000056.1:0-4048 GCA_048060815.1 Thiohalomonadales bacterium
CTTTATCAATTTTTAATGCAGTAAGTTGATTTCCCCATAAACAACCAGTGTCGAGTGAGTATATTCCATCTTCAATTTTGAGGCCGAGGGTAGACCAGTGACCAAAAATAATATTTTCTGATTTTGTTTTTCGATTATTCATTTTAAACCAGGGGGATAAATTTTTATTGGTATTTTGTTTAACAAATTCGGGTGAGCTTTTTTCGCTCAAATTTAATCTACCGTCTGAATAACAATAGCGCATGCGTGTAAAGACATTACAGATATAACGTAAACGATCCCAGCTTATTAAATTATCGTGCCAGCGATCGGGTAAATCACCATACATGTTTCCTAGAAATTCCAGATAATTATCACCAGATAATACTTCCTGTAATTCAGCTCCGTAAGCAAGAGCAGACTTTAAATCCCATTCAACAGGAATTCCTGCATGTACCAGGGTAAAATTTAAATCGGGATCATAATGAATTAACGGTTGCTGACGTAACCAATCAAATAATTCATTCGCATCTGGCGCATTTAATAAACTTGCGAGTGATTCGCGTTTGTCTTCTTTAATTCCAGCACGTACAGCCAAGGCATGTAAGTCATGATTACCGAGAACACTAATGGCTTTGTTACCTAGTGATTTTATAAATCTGAGAGTTTCCAATGATTTTGGACCGCGATTAACAAGATCACCAGCAAACCAAAGTGTATCTTCAGTGGGTGAAAAATTTATTTTTTTTAGTAGTTCTTGTAGTTCAGTAAAACAACCCTGAACATCACCAATTGCATAAATAGCCATTTTTATAAATTATTTTTTTTGTAATTCAATCCGTCGAAACCAACTACTTTGTTCAGTCGCCTCATCAGAAACGAGAGTTAGATCAGGGCAGGCGTTTAATAAATTTTCAAACACAACATTGGTTCTGGTAATCAGTAGTCCGAGTATTGGACTGATTAAACGACGCAAATAGGCTTTTTGCCCAGGGCGTATAAATTTATCGAGTATAATTATTGAACCACCAGATTTTATAATGCGAGCAGATTCCTGAAGAGCTAGTTGTGGGTCGGGTACTACAGCAAGTATTAAATGCATAATAACAATATCAAAAGAATTATTTTTATAGGGTAGTTTTAAAACATTACCAACACACAAGTTTAAATTATTCAGGAATTTTACTGGAACTTTGCGCAGCATTGCTGGAGTGATATCAACACCAAAATATTCTGCACTATTATCAAGAAGAGGAACATCGAGGCCAGTCCCAATACCAGAAATTAGAACTCTCTTATTTTGTAATGCGGTTATTTGCCCAATACTTTTTTTGCGCATATTGGAAGTTGCTTTTGCAACTATTTTATCATAGATAGGAGCAATCAATCGATAAGTATGTTGTAAGCCCATATAACGGTTTAATGTAATGAATGTGGGGTAGATAGAGTAAATGGTGGGATATCAGCTTCGAATTCAACACCATCATCGGCAATCATGAAATATTTACCGTGCATACTACCAACGGGGGTTTCAAGCATGGTACCACTGGTATATTGAAATCCTTCTCCGGGGCTTAAATCAGGCTGTTCACCTACCACACCTTCACCTTTAACTTCCTGGGTATTTCCATCAGCATTGGTAATTATCCAGTGACGACTTATAAGTTTGGCTCCAATGGTTCCGGTATTTTTAATCGTTATAGTATAAGAGAAAAAATAGCGTTTATGACCAGGATCTGACTGATGTTCAATATAACGGGTGTTAACATCTACTTCAATTATATATTCCGGTACTTCAGTATTCATTTAAAATCCAGTATTTTTAGTTTATGGTGAAATAATCAAGTTTTTTGTTTGGGATGATGTTTTAAAACATAATCAAAGGCCTCCTTTACGGTGCTATCGACTTTTTTTAACATTCCATCCCGTTCGTCATTTTTTGTATAGAATATCATATCTACATTGTGACGAATATATCTGGCTGGTAGCTTATTTAAAGCCACACAAGCGATATCTTGTAAGAAATCATCATGCTCAACATCATTGGGTACGACCACATTTTTTGTAATGCTATCAACCACGAGTTGTTCATAATAATTCGAAATTGAGTCAAATGGCATAGACTAAACCCTATTTAATTGTATTACATGATTAGTATATTACATGTTAGAAACATAATTGTTCATTTTTGTTAATTATATTATTGCTAATTAGCCAGCTTTTAGCATCTTGAGCATCTTGCTCAAACCACCGTTTTGCTGAGCCTAATCTAAAGCTGTATCCCCAAATATCCATATCTGTAAACATGGTGTTTCGATTAAATTCGGTTAGATGATCGCTTAATAATATTTGTAGATAACAAACAGCATTTTCTTCGTCGTAGTCACCACCGGCATCGGTATTGAGTTTGTCACGACGTTCTATATCCATACAGATATAGTGGCATGCCTCATGTAATAGTGAGTGTATCGGAGTATCTTCTCGTACATAGATATTGTTTTTAATTAATCCTGCTTCCGATTCACCCCAATAACTACCGGGAATGGCTGGTAATTCTGAAGCGGCGAATTGCGCTTGAATTTTATTTAGAATTAATCCAAACGGATGCAATAACGTGTTAATTTCTGTATCGGAAATTTGAGAGTATAAAGTCACGGTTTGTTTTTCTAAAACTACGGCATTACTCATTTTGAATATTTTCATTGGTAAATATTTGTATAATATGCACTCGATTACCTGGATATATTAAATCTGGATTTTTTATATTACTTAATCGAGCCAGTTCAGGGTAACGGTAAGGATCTTTTACATAAAATTTTGCTATATGCCAAAGAGTATCACCTTTGACAACAATATGTATGATTTCTTTGGAAATTATAGATGGATCTATATTCTGGTTTTTGTTTGACTGAATTTGAATTTTATATTGTTTTGAATTGCTGATTAAATTTACTTTTTTTTCATTTTCAGGTTTAACCGTATTTTTTGTTAAACTTGTATCTTCAGTTTTTGCTTTTAGTGAAGAAATTTTCTCATTTGTAATTGGAGTGTAAAGAGTAATGGTTATATCATTTTTATTTTTAGATATATTGGCAGAATAAGTGGATGTACTATTATTTTTAGACAGTTCCTTGTTATTATCGACCGTAGTATTGTTGGCAGATTTAGTCGATTTCATAGTATTAGTAATATACTTTTTAGTATTTCCATTTTCTTCGATTATTTTATTAGCATTAAATTGTTCAACTTTATTTATAATAATAGCGTCCGATACGGCTAAAATATTTTTTGATTTTTTTCTATTTTGATGTTCAGTGATTGATGGAATTTTGTTTGTAGTTTCATTTGAAATAATTTTTGTAGCTGGTGAAGTATCATCGTAAGAAGTATAAAAATAACCACTTATTAGTAATAAGACAATCATGGAAAGGGCAATAAATACCCCTTTAAATGATTGTTCTGCGTTACCAATACTATAGGAGTAACTTAATTCATTTTCCTTGTTGAATGGTATTTCAGAATTTGTTATAGCTGTATTTGGCAGTGATGTAAATTTAGATGGATTTCTAATTGTAGCTGATTTTTGTGAATATTCGCCCTGTTTTTTTTCAGGTATATTTATAGTTTTCTTTATTAATGGATTTAATTTTTTAATATCTATAGCACTTGAACTTGCAGATTTAGTTTTCGATAATTGCGCATTGGTTTTTATGTTAACAGTATTTAATTGTTCTTGATTAGAGCTATCAGTTATATCTTCTGCGGTTTTTTTATTAGTTGTGAGGGTATTTTTTTTGTCGATAAGTATATTTGAGCTGTTTTCTTTTTTAGCTTTGTGTGTGCCAACATATATTATTTTTGGATGGTCAGTGATATTTTTTTTAATAATTTTATTGTCCAAAGTATCCCTGGAATTAGTACTATCTAGTTCAATGATTTCATTTTTTTTTGAATTTTCTATGGACGTTTTATTTATTTTTTTATCTATATCAAGTTCTAATTTATTTAAGTGTTCAATATAGGATTTTAAATAATCGGTTTGTTTAATGGCATAGAGATTTTCAAATTC
>JBGMQW010000056.1:4148-9561 GCA_048060815.1 Thiohalomonadales bacterium
GAATGAATAGATTTTTGTCCGGGAAGTTTTGTGAGTGGCACGGGGTGGGTAATTGAAATTATAGATATACAGGGAGCACAACATAATACCGGCCCTACCTTGTATATTAAAATTGTACTTTTGTCCTGAATTGTAACCACATAGATACCATGAAAATAAATTACTCTTATATAGTATCGGCTAATAAAAAATGTAAATTAAATTTAATGGTAGGCTATTCACTAAAAGATCGGTGACTGGATAAACAGGCATTGTTTTATCTTATTGATTTTTAAAGCTATTATTCTTTTGATATGTGGCTATAGCAATTTGCTAGTAATACAAAGTCATTTATACTAAGTTGTTCCGGTCTGATCCCCGGGTTAATGCCACAATTTTCAATTTGGTTGATATCCAACATTTTTTTTATGCTATTTCGTAATGTTTTACGTCTTTGTGAAAATGCCTGTGTAACAATTTGAGAAAAATCCTTAATATCATTAACTTCAAAGGGTAGTTTTTTAAATGGTGTTAATCGAACCAGGGCCGAGGTCACTTTTGGTGCTGGTGTAAATGACTCGGGTGGAATTGAAAACAAATATTCAATATCACAATAGTATTGTAACATCACACTGAGTCTACCATAAGTTTTATTACCGGGGTTAGCGGCCATTCTATCAACAACTTCTTTTTGCAACATAAAATGCATGTCTTTGATTAAATCAAGTTGCGATATTAAATGAAATAATATTGGTGTTGAAATATTATAAGGTAGATTGCCGATAATTCTAACGGGTTTATTCTTGTCTAAATCTAGTTTATTTAACTGAACATTTAATACATCAGCTTGAATAATATTTAGCTGATTTAGATTTAAGCTGAGTGACTCGCAGTTTTTTTGTAATTTAGGAATAATATCTCGATCTAATTCAATGACTGTCAAAAATTCAGCTTCTTTTAAAAGCGGTACTGTAATTGCACCAAGTCCAGGACCAATTTCAATAATATTTTGATTTTTTTTGGGGTGGATCGAATGTATAATATTTTGAATGACAGATAAATCTGTTAAAAAATTCTGTCCGAATCTTTTTCTGGCTTTAATATTCTTAATACCGCTGTTATTTTCATTGGTCATAACGCAGAATTATTTTGTGATGTTTTTACAAGCTTATTCGCAACGAGACATGCATTAATCATACTACTAATCTCTGCATTACCTGTTCCCGCTAATTCAATCGCAGTGCCATGATCAACTGATGTACGAATAAAGGGTAAGCCTAAAGTGATGTTCACGGCCTGCCCGAATCCTGAATATTTTAAAACTGGTAAACCCTGATCATGAAACATAGATAATACAACATCAACGTCCGAGAGTCGTTCAGGAGTAAATGCGGTGTCGGCCGGGATTGGTCCGCTTAGTTTCAGATTTTTATTTTTGAATGAATCGATTACCGGTTTTATAATATTAATTTCCTCATCACCGAGATGACCACCTTCACCTGCATGTGGGTTTAGACCACATACAAGAATATGTGGAGTAGCAATATTGAATTGTGTTTGTAACGCGTGGAATAAAATTTCTATTGTATTTGTTAATTTAACTCGAGTAATTGCCTTGCTAACTTCCGAAAGTGGTAAGTGAGTTGTAACTAGTGCGACACGGAGTGTTTTATGTGCAAGCATCATTACAACATCAGATTTTGTTTTATCGGCAAAAAATTCAGTATGCCCTGTAAAAGAATATCCCGCATCATTAATAATCGCTTTGTGGACCGGGGTAGTAACAATGGCAGAAAATTCTTTATTTAAACAATATTGAGTTGCTATTGATAATGTTTCTAATACATATTCTGAATTTTTTCGATCTAATTTTCCTGCAATACAGGGTGTTTTTAGTTTTACAGGTATTATGCAGATTTCTTTATCTTTGGGTGTTTGATTTGAAAGTTTATCATAAAGTATAATTTCAAGTGATAAGTTAAGTAATTTTGCTCGTTGAACAAATAGTTCAGGATCTCCGATAATAACATATTTAAAAGACTGCTGTTGTTGAGCAAGTTGAACGATTAAGTCTGGTCCTATTCCTGCAGGTTCTCCACAACTTAGACAAAGCTCATAAGATGTACTCATAATATACTGTTATTTATTTTTCATATTGATATTCAATAAATGCTTCATCCCGAATTTGTCTTAACCAATTTTGAACAGCTTCATCAATTTTACGTTTTTGAATTTGTGTACGGATTTGATCATGGCGGTATTTTTTCGAATTATCAATCTCACGTTTTGCCAATATTTGAATTATATGCCAACCAAATTGGGATCTGAATACCTCACTGATGTCACCTTTTTTTAGTTTATTCATTTCTTGTTCGAAACGGGGTACCATCGTTCCAGGGCTAACCCATCCAAGGCTACCGCCTTTAGCTGCAGATCCTTTGTCGTCTGAGTGTGTTCGAGCAAGTTTTGAAAAATCATCGCCATTTAAAATACGTTCTCGTAAGCGTTCCAATTTGCCACGTGCAACTTTATCACTAACTAACTGACCTGGTTTAATAAGAATGTGTTTGGCCAAGGTTTGTTGAACGATGTGTTTTTCATCTTTGGATCGCTTATCATTTAACTTTAAAATATGAAAACCAGTTGGACTTCGTATCAGGCCACTTATCTCATTTATTTTCATTTTAGATAATTTTTCAGAAAATTTAACAGGTAATTGAGCAGATTTTAGCCATCCTAACAAGCCTCCTTGTAGCGCATTTTGTCCGCTAGAAACAGAGATTGCAACTTTACTGAAATCAGTACCCTGGTTAAGATCTTTAACAACATTTTGTGCTTTCTGCATTGCTAGAAAAATGCCTTTATTATCTGCTGATTCAGATATTGGAATTAAAATATGTGATACATTATATTCAATACTTGAGTTTGATGTTGTAGAACTTTTTTCCAGTTGATTTTTAATTTCTTGTTCAGTCACAATAATTTTGCTTTCAACATATTTTTTTCTAAGTTGAGTAATAATCATTTCACTTCTAATGTTGTCACGAAATTCCGAGAAATCGAATTGATCTTTTTGCAAAACTTTACGAAATTGTTCTAATGAAAGTTTATTTTGTGCAGCAATGTTTGATATAACATTATTAATTGTTTCATCATCAATTCGGATTCCTGCACGTTCGGCAAGTTGTAATTGTAAACGATCCAGAATTAAGCGCTCCAAAATTTGTTTTTGTAGAACTTCCATTGAGGGCAGCTGGGCTCGTTGTTGACGTAATTGGTACACGACGGTTTTTACTCTACGATCAAGCTCTGTTTTTGTAATAACTTCGGTATTTACAATCACGAGGATTCTGTCTAACTCAATAATTTTTTGATTTTCTATGCCTGAATTAGCATTAATCGTAAAGGCCAGCAACACTAAAAATAGTAACAATTTCAAAGATTTCATCAATTTACACTTTAGCTTTTAGTTTGAAAAGTCTATGATAGCATTATTTATCAGTGGATCGATTTTATTCTTATCTCCTATGCTGGTAATGCCTTTTAGTATGAACTCAAAAAACACACTTCGTTCATTTTCGATCACGGTTTGCCTATTCATCATCCTGAATGCCCAGCAGCAATTGTCATAGCGTAAACCATAAACTTCTTCTACCATTTTATGATTGAATCGATCATAGTTTCGACGTCCAAATGCCTGCCATTTTGCTGTTATTTTCCACTGCAACGATATGTCAATTGATTCAGTTTCAAATCGCTCATATCGATGCAAAAAGTTTATTACACCAAAATTCCAGGTTTTATATTGAAGTCGGGAGGTGCTTTTATCCAAATCTTTGGTTTTTTTATTATATTCCATAGTAGTGCCCAGGCTCCAGGCACTAGATGGTTGGGCACTAATATCAACAAAATAATTTGTTGTATCGGTAGGCTCTGTAGTAGATTTAAAAAAGAATTTTTGACCTAAGCTGGCACTGATCATTGAAACACCGGAATCGAGCCGATAATAATGCGTACTAAGGCCTAGACTAAGTTCGTTTGCAGAAGGGATCTCATCTGCACCAGTCGTAGTATCTGTACGAAACAATTGTTTAAAGCTTTTATCTACTGCGGTGGTATCAAAGTTAGGTAATTGTGATTGATCTCGTTCTGGTCGATATAAATAAAAGATTCGTGGTTCCAGAGTGTTTAATATTGGAATGTTTACAAAAGATGTATCACGTTCGAAGAAAACACCACTATCGAAACTAAATGTAGGAAAAAATCGATATGGATTACTTTCATATTCGATAGATGGATCATCAGCATCTCTACCCGGATTATTCAGATTATATTGGGTATAACGAAGACTTAGTTTTGGTTTTAAATAAGCAGCGGAATTTTTCAGTGGGTAGCTTATTGCAGTTTCTAAATCCGATCTCAAGCCTGTTGGTGTCGTTGTTCGGCCATCACGTGGTTCTTTTGAAGTATGATCGAAATAGACAAATTCACTCCGAAAAAAATAATTTAACTGGTTATCTAAAGGAACATCTTTATAATTAAACAGGATTTGAGGTAATCGGGTATAAGGATCATCACCACTTAATGTTTGGTAGCCCTGAACTTTTGTTTTAAATAACCAGTCGGTACTGGAATATACTATTTCAGCGAATGACTCTACGTGGGTAGCACTGGCTTCTTCCAGCACAATACTAAAATCAGACAAGTATTGAGTATCACTGTAATATTGTAAATCAACTGTACTACTCCAGTTCCTTCCATTTGTGTAACTATTTTTAATAGCATAATACTGTCGATCATCATTAAATTTGGCATCATTTTGAATAAACTCAATATCAATCTTACCAAAATTATTTCGTGTAAGATATCGAAATTCAGTATCAATCAAAGTTCCTCGTTTTGTCATATGCCTGGGAGCTATTGTTGCATCATAATTGGGTGCTATATTCCAGTAAAATGGCACTCGATATTGATTACCGTTGTTGTTTGATGTCCCCCAGCTTGGTGCGAGGAATCCGGATAAACGATTAGTTCTGAACGGAAACCGAAAATAAGGAAAATAAAAAACAGGAATATTTTGTATAGATAATACGGCATTTTTTGCAGTACCCTGATGCGTTTCATTATTAAGTTCAATTTCACCAGCTTTTATTTTCCAGGCAGAATTATTTACCGGACAAGTTGTATAAGTTGGTTTAATAAATTTTATCTTATTCTTTGATTCTATTTTAACACTGGGTGATGTTCCTCGCGCACCGTTATCAAATATATAATATTGAGTATTTTTTACTTCACCTTGATTATTTTGCACATCTAGTTCAATGCTAGTGCCACGTACTTCAATTGTTTTAGTACTAAAGAAAATATTGCCATCGGCAAAAAGATAATCTTTGGTATTATCATATTCAAGTGAATCTGCATTTAATAAGTATTC
>JBGMQW010000056.1:9571-18645 GCA_048060815.1 Thiohalomonadales bacterium
GATTTATCGATGTCGGTCCAATGCGACGGTTATTCAACATTACCCGTGAAGATGCTTGTGTCTGTTTGTTTTATAATCGCACTCTCAGATTGGATCTTGATACTTTTTTGATTAGTACTGTCGTTTTGTTGATATTTGATTATCCTGGCATCAGGTGTTCTAAGTGTAGAACCACATAGTGCATAACGGCTGCCGGATTTAATTTCTTCTGCTAAACTATTTGTCGGTAAAAATAATAATATCAACATTACCGAAATAAAATATATCAATAATATAGATCGTAACAATCCTGGATGTTTTTGATGTATCAACATGTTTCGAAATTTAACCTTTGGCTGATACTATTATATAGAGTAGGCCAATGAGTATAGGCTGGTGTAGCATATAGACGTGCAAACTATGTCTGCCACCAAATGCAAGTATTCTAGCAATTAGTGCATTACTTGACCAATTTTGATATTTTTCCGAAAAAATGGATGAGGTATCGATAAACAGTAATTTACCCAAAAATAGACCAATTAACACAACCCCAAACCAGGGAAATAATGGCACATAATCTTCAGTTATTGGCTTATGGGTCATTAAACCTATCCATTGTAGATAGGGTAAATTAAAGAGCTGGAATTTAAATAATGTGCTAAATAATATTATTGAGCTACCCAGGATGAAATTTAGCCAATATAAACGAGTGAATAGTAATGCTAAAACACTGGCAAAGGCAACAAAATGGAGTATACCGAAAAATATCATACTATCAGGGTACATAAGAAAACTTGATACACTGACTATTGCGGCATATGTCACTAGCAACAATAACCGTATAAGGTATTTTTTAACGTTAAGCGTTTTATTTGTAGCAATTGCGAGGCTGATACCCATTATAATTAAAAAACTGCTTACAATAATGCTTCTGAAATTAAGCCAAAATGGGTCTGTACTAAAATGAAATGATGCAAATCCGAAATAATTTAAATCAAAGCAAAAATGATAAATAATCATTAATGCTATTGCAACACCGCGGGATACGTCGATAATTTGAAAATGACCTTGTTTACTCATAGTTCTGTTTGATTGATTTATCGAAATTAGAATTTATTTTACTATTATCTTATTAATTGATACTTTATTCAAAGTATAGCAACATATTTTATTTATAAAAACGGGATAATTTTGGACAATACCAGACAAAAGCAATTAAAAAAATGGCTAATTCAGTGTCCAGAGATTGATAAATTTGAGCTTACACCGGCGTCATCTGATGCAAGTTTTCGTCGTTATTTCCGTGTTACCTGTATCAATTCTGGTATCAATGCGGGCAATAATAAAAGTTATATTGCAATGGATGCTCCTCCTGAAAAAGAAAATAGTGCATCATTTGTCGCTATATCAAAACTTTTATTTGATGCTGGTATAAATGTCCCTGAAGTACATCAAAAAGATTTTGATAAAGGGTTTTTTCTGATTAGTGACCTGGGCAAAAAACAATATTTAGCAGTATTAAATAAAGATACATTTGAAGCGCTGTATTTGTCAGCAATACAGGTTTTAATAGAAATACAGCAAATACCTGCTAATCAACAAAATAATATTCCTGATTATGATCGGAATTTATTAATGCTGGAAATGGAATTATTTCGAGATTGGTATTTAAATAAACATCTTGGTTTTAAACTGGATTCTGTGATACAGAATTTACTATTAAATACATTTACATTTTTATCAGATTCAGCTTTAGCACAAAAGCAGGTTCTGGTCCATCGTGATTATCATAGTCGAAATTTAATGGCAAATAGCATTAATCCTGACAGTCCCGGTGTTCTGGATTTTCAGGACGCAGTTATTGGACCATTTACTTATGATCTGGTATCGCTGTTACGTGATTGTTATATCAACTGGCCTGAGCAAAAAATAACTAAACTAGCATTATTCTATAAGGAATCTGCAGAACAAAGAAAGATTATTCCCCAAATTAAAAATGAAGATTTTATTAAATTTTTTGATTTTATGGGGATCCAGCGTCATTTAAAGGCCATCGGTATTTTCTCACGTTTAAATTATCGTGATCATAAGTCATCTTATCTAGATGATATTCCGAGAACATTGAACTATATAGTTAACATATCATCAAAGTATAATGAATTATCGGATTTTAACAGTTTTCTGCAGAAGATTAATATGTAAATAAAATGAATACTAAATATAATAGCACTACTGCTAAATGGTTAGTTCCATTAATGGCTATTATTGTTTCAGTAACTATCCATGTTTTATTAATTCAAATAAATTGGGACCAGGAGGAGGAATACTTAATTAACCCAATTTCAGTTAAAATTAAATCATATGAGAAAAAACAAAAACCTGAAATTAATTTAGAAAACGAAAAATCAATAAGTAAAAATACTAATACCGAAAAAAAAGCAATAAAATTAATTCAGGATACTATCATCTTTGTCAGAACCAAATCTACATACGATTATTTATCCGATAAAAAAGAACAATGGCGAAAAAGTGTTACTGAAATTAATATCAATGAACAAAGTAAAATTTTTAGTGAATATACTGAGAAAAACGGGGTTGTGCATATAAAAATTGCAGAAGCTTGTGTATTCATTCGTGAATCAAATCCGTTGTGGCAATTTGATGAACCTATATTTGTATTTGAAGAATGTCGAAATAGATTTGAATGATATTTTGTAAAACTATTACTGGTGAATAATCTATGCCAAAAGTCATGTTATTAGCAGCCGGCAGAGGTGAAAGAATGCGTCCGTTAACGGATAGTTTACCAAAACCATTACTTAAAATACAAAACAATATTTCATTAATTGAATATCAGATTAAAAAATTAAAATCCGCGGGGTTAACGGATATTGTCATCAACATTTCCTGGTTAGGAGATCAAATTGTTGACTTCCTGGGTGATGGCAGCAGCTATGGAGTAAATATTCAGTATTCTGATGAACGTGAATGTGCTTTAGAAACTGCGGGTGGAATAATAAAAGCATTGAAATTTTTAGGCCCTGAACCATTTATTGTTATAAATTCTGATATCTATACTGATTACGATCCGGCTGTTTTACAATTACAAAAAAATAAACTAGCTCAACTTGTTTTAATTCCTAATCCTGAATTTCATCCAGAGGGTGATTTTTATATGAATAATAAAAAGTTGCATCCTGCTCAAGGTGAAAAATTTACTTTCAGTGGAATTGCCATGTATCATCCGGATTTATTTAAAGGACTACCAATTGATGTTCTTGCATTAGCGCCACTTCTTCGAAGCGCAATTACTGAATTTAAAATTGAAGCAGAAGTATTTTATGGAAAATGGTTTGATATTGGTACCCCTGAACGCCTGAATGAAATTAAACACGAGTTATTAAATAGCTAAAAAACTTGATTAATTTCGCTTACCAGTTACATATAGTATATGGGTGATGAAATTGATAAAAGTGAATTTACAGAGCAGGATGTTACCGACTTTCGTTCGAATTTAATCACCGAAACTTTATATTTATCAAAGATGTTTGAATCATCAGTTTTTGAAGCTGGTGGAAAATCGGGTCTTGAAATTGAAACATGCCTGGTAGACGATTATTTTAATCCACTTTGTATTAATGATAAATTTTTAAAAAAATTAAATGACCCGTTAGCTTCAGCTGAACTCGCCCAGTTTAATGTCGAAATAAATAGTGTACCGCGTAAACTATCAAGGCATTTTTTAAGCTCTACGCATGTGGAGTTAAACAATATGTGGCGACGATTTCAGAGCGTTGCCAAAGAGTTGGAAGCAAAAGTTTTAATGATTGGTATTTTACCAACCCTGACTAATGACAGTTTAAACCTGGCAAATTTATCCAGACTTGAACGTTATCGCGCCCTAAACCGGGAAACAATTCGTTTACGTAAAGGGAAACCATTAAAACTTGATATTAGTGGGGTAGAACATTTACGCGTAACACATCGCGATGTAATGTTGGAGGCTGCAGCTACATCATTACAAATCCATTTAAAACTCGATCCCGATAAGGCGCATCTTTATTATAATGCATCATTATATTTATCTTCGGCAATGGTTGCTTTAACTGCCAATTCACCATTTTTATTCGGTAAAAATCTTTGGGCCGAGACTAGAATTCCATTATTTGAACAAGCTGTTGCATTAGGAGGTTTTGAAGGAGCGACCTTTGGACCGATTCGTAGAGTAAGTTTTGGTTCCCGTTATGTCCAGGATAGTTTAATGGAACTTTTCACATCAAATTTAGATCACTATCCAATCTTATTACCTGTAAACTATAAATCAACTACTAAAGAGTTAAAACATCTACGTTTACATAATGGCACCATATGGCGATGGAATAGGCCAATTATTGGATTTGAAGATAACAACAAAATTCATTTAAGATTGGAACATCGAACCATTGCAGCCGGACCCAGTGTAATTGATACAATTGCGAATATAGCATTTTATTATGGTGTTCTTATTGAATTGGTCGAATCAAATTTAAATATTCATGAGTTAATTGATTTTGGTTCAGTCAGGGATAATTTTTACAAAGCTGCACAGTTTGGTCTTAATGCCACTGTGGTCGCCCCAAATAAGAAGTTGTGTAATATCAGAACTGTTTTGATTGATACATTATTACCAATGGCAAAATCAGGTTTGGAAAAATCTAACGTTGTCTCTTCAGATATAAGTGAGTATTTAGGGATTATTGAACAACGCCTGACACTTTCAACGAATGGCAGTCAGTGGCAACGTATATATCAAGACAAACATCAGTGTGATATGCATAAATTAACAAAAGCATATTATGAAAGGCAGCAATCAGGAGACCCGGTTCATACCTGGACGGTATAATAAATTATATGTTAACAATACTTGATAAATTGCCCGAAGGAATTTTATATTATAATGCAGATCAACTCCATGAAATTTTAAATGGACCAACATTAATTCATCTACAAGGCGTTCGAAAAAAACCGGTATTTATCTCAGTATTATTACATGGAAATGAACATTCTGGTTGGCAGGCAATACAACATTTGTTAAAAGAACCGGATGTACAGTTACCGCGTTCAATTAGTCTTTTTATTGGTAATGTTAGTGCCGCTAAGCTGAGTCTACGTCATTTACCGGAACAATTAGATTACAATCGAATATGGGATGGGCGTGGTGACTCTGAAGAACACACTATGGTGCGACAAGTTCTTGAAGAAATGAAATCCCGTGATGTTTTTGCTGTTATTGATGTTCATAATAATACCGGATATAACCCGCATTATGCCTGCATAAATGAGCTGGACGATCATTTTAAATTTTTTGCACGGAAATTTGGTCCTTTAATTGTTTATTTCAAGCAACCTGATTCAGTATTATCAATAGCGTTTGCGAAATTATGCCCAACCGTGACATTAGAATGTGGACAATCAGGAGACCAAAGTGGTATTCAACGAGTAGTCAGTTTTATCGAAGATACTATTTCAATGAATTCATTTCCAGAAACTATCTCAGACGTTGATTTAATATCAATTTATCAAACGGTTGCTATTATTAAAATTCCACCCGAGGTGAGTATTGGGTTTGGTGAGAGTAACAACGATATACAATTTGATACGGATTTAGAACAATATAATTTTAGAGAAATACATGAAAATACCAGGATTGCTAAAATATCAGCAAATGCCAGAGGACGAATTATTGCAGTCAATGATGACGGCATTGATGTGACAGAGAAATATTTTTATCAACAAGATAACTATCTCAAAACGCGTTTGTCAATAATACCGGCAATGTTAACTCAAAATATCGATATTATTAAAAATGATTGTTTGTGTTATTTAATGACGCAACTAGAATAAGCGGTAACGTGATTTTTAAGATTAATTTTGTGAATAACTGGATTATTTCATTATTAAATCATACACTTGGGTTAGACTACCACTATTAATCTACTATTTGATATGAATAAAATTCGCATTCTTTTATTATTCGCTATATTCGCCTTTAACTCCAATCTCAACGCACAAAATTTATCAGAAATACGGAGTCTCGTTACACAAAAAAATTATTCCCGGGCTTTAATTGTAATTGATCAAAAATTGATCAATGGAACAAACAATCAGGAACTTTTATATTTAAAAGCACTTTCTGAGTCTCAATTAAATCAGGTTAATCCAGCAATCAAAACCTATCAACTATTAATTAAGTTATATCCACTTTTTCCTGAAGCATATAATAATCTGGCAGGACTTTTTGCCAAGCAAGGTAAATTAGAGATCGCCAAGAAAATATTGGAGAAAGGTATTAATACCAGTAAAACTTATGCATTATTACATAAAAATATTAATAGTATTTATCTTGAGATGGCTAGAGAATCATACGTTAAAGCATTACAACTTGGTGTTAAAAAGCATAATGTTGAATTGAGTTTGGCCAGTTTTAATCAACCGTCAACAGCATCTAAGACAGTAGTAGCTGTCAGTAATAGTAAGAATAGTAAGAATAGTAAGAATAGTGAAATAAAAAATAGATTATTATCTCCTGAATCAATCAATCCTGGTAAAACATCAATAAACCCCAAAAAGATCGAACAAAGAATTACAAAAAAGAAAGTGGTTATTAAAGCCTGGAGTGAACCGGTTATAAGCGTAAAGGATGAGGTTATTACTGCATTACAAGGTTGGGCTGCCGCCTGGTCAGCGCAGGATGTCGAACTCTATTTATCATTTTATAATAAACAATTTATACCTGAAAATGGCACACCAAGACAGATTTGGGTTACACAAAGGCAATCCCGATTATTGAAACCTCGCTGGATAGAAGTTCGTTTAAGTAATTTTTTATTTGAGCAACAAGAAGATGATCAGGCTGAAGTAAAAGTAACTCAAATGTATCGATCTGATAGTTTTCAAGATAAGTCAAAAAAGAAATTTTTATTAAAACGTTCTGAAGACGGTTGGCAAATTTTAAATGAGAGTAATTTTCAGGAATAAAATTATGCTAAATTTTAGATCAGGAATTTTAATTATTATCTATATGATTTCAATATCAGTTCAGGCTGATTCGATAAATTTTAAAAAAAATAATAGATTAGTTGCATATGGTGTTCAGCAGGCATTAATTCCACAAGATCAATTTAGGAATAAATTAATTAAAGATCTGGATGTTCGAATTAATGATTACCCTCAAGATTTTGAAGCGAGCTTATTGAAAGTTTTATTTAAAATTGAAGATGGAAACTTTGAAACAGCATTAGTTGATATAAATAAATTAATTAAAATATCACCAAATTTCCATTTAGCATATTTAATCCGGGGAGATATTCTGTTAGCGCATACAATAACAATTAATGGAATTGGTAAAAATTCATTTTTAAACACTTTTAGTCAGGCACAACAGTTAAAAATAAAACAATTCCGAAACGAAGCTAAATTTAGATTACGCTCATATGTTGAAAAATTAGCAGGTTATCGAATTCCAAAACAATTACTACAATTAAGTCCCTCAACAAAAACAGCAATAGTAATTGATAAAAGTAATCACCGATTATACGTCTATAAGCGTCAGAAAAATAATTTACCACCAGTGCTGGTAGATGACTTTTATATTAGTACAGGTAAGAAGCAAGGTAACAAATTTAAAAAAGGTGATTTACGGACTCCCGAAGGAGTTTATTTTATTACTTCCTGGATTCCCGATAGTCGGTTGCCGGAAAAATATGGAATAGGTGCGTTTCCTGTGAATTATCCAAATGAACTTGATATTCAGCTAGGAAAAACCGGATATGGTATCTGGTTACATGGAATGCAGCGTTCTTTTTATAGTCGTCCGCCATTAGACAGTGAGGGTTGTGTTGTCTTATCGAATACTGATCTTAAGAAAATTCAACATCAATTAGTACCCGGTAAAACTCCGGTTGTTATTACAGAGAATATTGATTGGTTGAGTGAAAAAAGCTGGTTTGCTTTACAACAAGATGTAATGGCATCAATAAATAAATGGCGTGATGATTGGCAAAGTATGAACATTGATAAATATCTAAGTCATTATTCAAAAGATTTTTTTACGCCTTCACATAATGTGACGACATGGAAGAACCGTAAACGATACCTGGCAAAATCTAAAACATATCAAAAAATTAGTTTGAGTGATGTTTCACTATTTTTATATCCATCAAATAAAAAGAAAAAAAGTGATATTGTTGTTGTTAGGTTTAAACAGGATTATAAATCTAATAATTTCAGTAGTGAGATGAATAAACGTTTGTATTTACGTAAAGAAGCTAATCAGTGGCAAATATTGTATGAGGGAAAGTGAAATAAATTTAATATCTAAACATATACCACAATTGCCCCATATATTCCCGTAATACAGATCGTGATTTAAGCAAACCTTTTGCTGTCGGTATTAGCGATAATATTAATGGCTGGTTTTCAAATTCGGTGTCAAAATTAATTGGTGCGGGTATAACCTTAAAACCTGCTTTCTCGAATATTGCCTGTGAGCGTTTTATATGAGAAAAATCGGTGACGAGTATAATTTTAGTAATTTGTTTAGCCTGGAGTAGTTCAAAGCTTAACTTTGCATTTTCACTAGTATTGCGACTATTTTTTTCCAGCCATTTTATCTTAACATTAAAGTCTTCTCTGAGTGATTGTTGCATTAATTCTGCTTCGCTTAGTCCGTCACCGAAAACTACTCCGCCGGTGACTAATATTGGTAATTTTATTTTTCTATGTAAATAAGCACCATAACGTATTCGAGATAATGTTGAATATGAAACTGTATCTTGATTAAATTCAGGGGCTTTACTATATCGACCACCACCTAAAATAATAATTGCTTTCGCATCGGTATTTGTTAATTCTTGATCAGAAATTGCTTTAATATCGTTATTTGGATAATTCAGAAAATAAGCACTGACTGGTAAGCTTAATATAACGAGTGAGAAGAATGCGGATATAACTAATAAAAAACCTGTTCGATAAAACCGACCTAGTAAAAAAAATCCAAGTAAAATCATTAAAATATTAATACCGGGAGGTAATAACATGTTTTCAATTATTCGGGT
>JBGMQW010000057.1:0-18420 GCA_048060815.1 Thiohalomonadales bacterium
TAGATAATAGATCACTGCTGTCCCGTTAATATATAGTTAAAACAGAGAGTAGCTAAACAGTGCTTACGTTAGAGTGTTTACATAATCCATCGGACATGAAACCGGTGCAGCCTACTAAAGACGCGCTATTCGCCATCCCTGGCCGCTCGACTGCTTCATCCTTGAAGCAGACGGTCTTTAGTAGGCTACACCGATTCCATATCCTTACTTTTGTGCTCGCTAAAAAGTTAACAGGACAGCAGTGATAATAGATATGAAATTAACGTATCCAGTGACCAGATTTACCCCCCATTTTTTCAATTAATTGGCAACTTTGAATTACCATGCCACGATCAACTGCTTTACACATATCATAAATCGTTAATAATGCAATTTGAACAGCTGTTAAAGCTTCCATTTCTACACCGGTTTGCCCGGATGTTTTTACAATTGCTCTACAGGTGATACCAGGTTCAGCATCACTTTTGAATAATTTAATATCGACACTTGAAAGATTTATTGTATGGCACAAAGGGATTAACTCTGAAGTTTTTTTACTAGCCATAATTCCGGCTACTCGAGCAATTCCGAGAACATCTCCTTTTTTATGATTACCGCTTAAAATCAAATCCAGGGTTTCCTGATTCATTTCAATATAACCTTCAGCAATTGCAGTTCTGGCAGTAATGTCTTTTGCTCCGACATCAACCATATGTGCAGCGCCTTCGTTGTTAAAATGTGTTAATTTAGACATAGAAGAATATGTGTTTTTATACTGTGCCTTGGCACAATTGAGTTACGGTTTTAGATATCAATATTATTACATAATTAGAGAATTTAATATGTCAATTACGGTTCGATTTTTTGCAAGTCTACGGGAAAACATGGGACTTGAAGATATGCAAATTTCATCAGATGGTGTTACCACTGTAAAAGATGCCTGGAATAGTAGTACAAAAGAGTGCGGTATTCCCGAGAATGTGTTGGTTGCAGTGAATATGGAATATGTCAATTTTGATACAAAAATTTCAGACAATGATGAAGTAGCATTTTTCCCACCGGTAACAGGTGGTTAACATGCAAATCGAATTATGTTCAACAAATTTTAATGCGCTACAACTGCTTGATAAATATCAAAAAAATATGGATTTATCTGGTGAGTATGGTGCCATGGCCAATTTTATTGGAACTATGCGTAACTCAAACGAGGGGAAAAATATTGTCAATATGTTTCTGGAACATTATCCCGGTATGACAGAAAAGTCACTTGAAAATATTGTGATCTCAGCGCAACAACAATGGAACATTATCGATACACTAGTTGTACATCGAGTTGGCAACATAAAACCGAATGCAGCAATTGTTCTGGTTGCAGTATGGTCGGTGCATCGAGTAGATGCATTTGAATCGTGTCGATTTATTATGGAACAATTAAAATCAACAGCACCTTTCTGGAAACGTGAAACAACCCGCACTAGCTCTCATTGGGTAGAAAAAAATACACCAGGTTAAACTGTGATACACAAATCGAATAAAATTTTTGACACCGATTCCAGAGTTAAAATTCGCCTGTTGCGCCACGGTTCATAATGGCTTGAATTACTTCCTTAACCCGTAGTGCTTCTTTCTTTAGTGGTGATGGAAGGGGTGTTCCACCGTAAATCATCATGTCCATATTTAAGGAGTAAATCCATAATCGGCCTTTTTTATCCTCAACTAAAGTAACGCGACAAGGCAGGTAGGCTGAAAAGGCATCATTGTAATCGACCATCTTTGCTGCAGTTAATGGATTGCAATACATATATATTTTTAAAAACCGAAATTTTTTGCCGGTCATTAATGAAATTTGTTTAGACAACGGCAACTCACCAACACTTCGTATGTTATATTCAGTTGCAACTGATTTCATTGCATCTTCAACATCGGTTACTGTTAATCCTTCTTTAACCTGAGTTTTCCAGATTGTTGCTTCAGCGCCATTCCCGGTTTCGATAAGTTTAGTTATCATTTCGCTATAGGTGTCTACAGCTTTTGAATCAAATTTGGTTAATTGTTGAACCATTGGTGCAAATTTAATACCAGCAGCAATTACGACCAATACAACGAGTAAACCTATAATTGCGAATAAATTTTTAATAAGTGACATGATTTAATCCTTATCTTCTCCAGATTATTATATTCAGCTAATGCCGAATAATATTAATTAAAATTTAAATTTGTTCTATTAACTAACTTTAGCGGCACATATGGAAATCAGGTCATTCGGATGTGAATTTAACCGGAGTGACGGTATTTTGATTGCTAGAGATACTTATTTCTATTTATGTAGCTCTGGCCAACTAGAGTGAAATAAGTCTATCAACAAATAAGCATCCGAACTACTTAATTTTTATGTTAGCCAGGAGTCTGTCAGATTTAAGGAATCGTAGCGAGGCGAATAACGAGCACATTTAACGAAAAATGATCGGTAGAATGGAGTGTTTTCCGGTCGCCGCAGTAGATTATTCCTAAATCCGACAGATTCCCTCTTAGGCATGTTTTGTGACCGGTGGCATATTATAAGCCAATGTATCATCAACTGGGACATGCCGAATTTCGAATTTCATTTTATCTAAATCCGCCAGGATATAGCTAGGTTCTGCTCCAACACCACCGACGGTTCCAGGATTCACAACAATAGTTTGATTACCTTTAATATTATCAATGGGGTCTATTTTTGACCGATGATCATGACCACAACAAACAATATCCCAATCGCCAGTGGTTGCCATTGCTTTGGCATAATGCGGGTAATGTACCATAAATATTCGCTTGGCATTTAGAGTAATTCCAGCATCCTGTCCGTAATAATGAATCTGATTAGATTCATTTTCAGCTAATTTGGCAAGATTATACATGTCACCAGTATTATTACCGTGTATTGCATGTACTGGTAATCCTAGTTTGATTAGTATTCTCAGTGTAGTTGGCGCCACAATATCACCACAGTGCAGAACTTGTTCAGCGCCTTGCGTTTTAGCGTCTGCTACTGCAGCTTTTAATAAAAATCGATTATCATGACTGTCTGAAACTATACAAATTTTCATTACTTCTCTACTTCTGTTCCTTGTTCTGTTCCTTGAAATTAAAAATAAGGTTTTTCCGGAGCATTTTTAAAACGCTCGATTGAGTTCAGTATTTCCTGATACGCAATTTCAGTACCTTTCCAGCCACTGATTTTAACCCATTTACCTTCTTCCAGGTCCTTATAATGTTCAAAAAAGTGACTAATCTGTTGTAATAGTAGTTCTGGTAAATCTTCAGGTTCTAGTACTTTTCGGTATAATTTGCATAATTTGTCATCCGGTACGGCAATTAATTTTGCATCTGGACCGGCTTCATCTTCCATGCCTAAAATGCCAACAATGCGACAACTTATAACGGAACCACTAATCAATGGTGTCGGTGTGATAACTAAAACATCGACCGGATCACCATCTTCTGAGAGTGTGTGAGGAATATAGCCATAATTACATGGGTAATGCATCGCTGTATTCATAAATCGATCCACAAACATTGCACCTGTTTCTTTATCAACTTCATATTTCACAGGATCACTATGGGATGGTATTTCAATTATAACGTTAACTTTTTTTGGTACATCAATGCCGGTACCGACTCGATCAAGATTCATAAATATTCCTGTAATGGGTTTATTGGTTAAAAAGCAGGCAATTCTACTTAGCCTGACCCGAAAAGAAAAGTAGATTTATTACTTTTTATGTTAATAACAGTAGCAGATTCGGGCTAAATTAGTGCTTAACTAAAAATTCTTAGTAATTTATTCAGTGAAATAAAGCTTAAAGAATATTTGAATACCGTCTCTATAATATGGAATCAAATTTTGTTGAATTGTTATAATTCTTAAATATACACACTAATTCTAATGTTAATAGTCTGTAAAACTGAATTAGGGATTAAAATAAACTAAATGGTTGAATGAAACGGATGTTACGAAACAAGATTAATGAACCAGTAAAATAACAATATTGAAAATTCAGTTATGAAACTCAATGTAAATTAATTTTTGTGGATGTTAAATGTTGAAACACAAAATAAAAGAATTAAAAAATGAATTTTTATTTTTATACACAGAGTTGTAAATATTCATTGAATCGGTTTTTTTTAAAATATTCGATTTTTACATGTGTAATTCATGTAGTTTTAGAACAAAATATGGATATATAGTAAAAAAATGCTACCTATTGCTAAGTATTATTAAAAAAAGTAAATCTATCGGCTTTTTTACATTGACTTAAGACTCATCAAGGATTAATTTTAATATCTTAACAGTAATAAAAATCAAACACTCTTGTAAAATACGCAAAAGTGAATTTCTAATTATAAATAATGTAACTAACTTTATTACTGCCAACAGAGCGAGATATAAAATGAGAATAATATTGTTGGGAGCTCCAGGCTCCGGTAAAGGAACACAAGCCAAAGAATTAGTTAATAAATATGGTTTAGCACACATATCAACCGGTGATTTATTACGTGAAGCAGTTGCTAATCAGTCACCTCTTGGAATGCGGGCAAAAACTGCAATGGATGCAGGGCAACTCGTATCTGATGATATTGTATTAGGTATGATTGAAGAGAAACTTGCAACATCTGAAACAGATGCTGGATTTATTCTTGACGGATTTCCACGCAATATTCCTCAGGCAGAAGAACTCGATAACATGTTAGAAAAAGTTAATAAACCATTACAGGCTGGTTTATTAATTGATGTTGATTTTCAAGTATTAATGCAACGTTTAACCGGACGACGCACATGTGAAGATTGTGGTCAAATGTATAATATTCATACAACACCACCACGGATTGATTCACAATGTGATAAATGTGGTGGTAATTTGCTGCATCGAGCGGATGATAATGAAGCAACTATTAGTAATCGATTACGGGTTTATGAGGCTCAAACATCGCCTTTAATCGAATATTACCGTAAGCAAGGAAAATTAAGAACAGTGCAAGGTGTTGGTGAAATTGACGATATTTTCACAACTGTTGTTCGTGTTATCGACAGTTTACCGAGTGGAAGTACTACTAGTAGCGATGATAACGTTGTTGCGATAGCACCAGCACCGGCTTCTACTAAAATAGCTCCAACGAAGAAAAAACCAGCTGCAAAGAAAAAAGCCAGTAAGAAAAAAGTAGCAGCTAAGAAAAAAACAACTACCAAGAAGAAAGCTTCAGGTAAGAAAAAAGTAGCTAAAAAGAAAGTTGCAAAGAAAAAGGCCAAGAAAAAAGTAGCTAAAAAGAAAGTCGCAAAGAAAAAAGCCAAGAAAAAAGTAGTTAAAAAGAAAGTCGCGAAGAAAAAAGCCAAGAAAAAAGTAGCTAAAAAGAAAGTCGCGAAGAAAAAAGCCAAGAAAAAAGTAGCTAAAAAGAAGGCTAAGAAAAAAGCCAGACGGCGTTAAATTTCAACCAGCAGTAAGTTAAAAGGCGGATTATTCCGCCTTTTTTATGGAGAATATCGAATCGGCTTTAACAGACAAATTAATCGGTATATTGCTGCTTTATCCAGTCTTGATATTCGCCCGAGATGATAGCACGCCACCAGTTTTCATTTTTTAAATACCAATCAACAGTCTTTTTAATACCAGTTTCAAAATTTTCATCGGGTTGATAACCAATATCGGAGTTACTCTTACCTGGGTCTATTGCATAACGACGATCATGTCCCAGGCGATCTTTTACATGGGTAATTAGTTCTATAGCTGTTTTACCCCGGCAGGTTGGTGCATTCGGATATTGTTTTTGTAATTGCACATCGTTTTTAATGCATTTATCAACAAGATCACATATTAACTTAACAATATCGATATTAGCCCATTCATTGATACCACCAATATTATAAGGTTCACCTTTACGACCTTTTCGCATAATAAGATCAATACCACGAGCATGATCATCAACATACAACCAGTCACGTATTTGTTGTCCATCACCATAAATAGGTAATGCTTTACTCTCTAAAATATTAGTTATAACCAAAGGAATGAGTTTTTCCGGAAATTGATACGGACCATAGTTATTTGAGCAGTTTGATATATTAATATTTAAACCATAAGTTTCTTGATATGAACGGACAAAAAAATCAGATGAGGCTTTACTTGCTGCATAGGGTGAATTAGGTGCGTAAGGAGTATCTTCACGAAAGGGTGGGTCATTTGCAGCTAGTGTTCCATAAACCTCATCGGTAGAAACGTGCTGAAACAAATGTACCATGCCCGGATTTTCATCCAGCCAAACAGTTTTAGCCGCTTTTAATAATTCATGTGTTCCTTTAACATTGGTTTCAATGAATGCATCTGGTCCAGAAATAGACCGATCAACATGAGACTCTGCAGCAAAATGAACCAGAGTATCGATTTTTTCTTCACGCAGTAAATTTGCTGTTAATTCGCAGTCCAGAATATTTCCGTGAACGAAACGAAAGTCAGGATTTGACTCAACTGAAGATAAATTAGCAATATTACCTGCATAAGTTAAAGCATCCAGTACTACAACACGATTACCAGGGTAGGTTTTTAACCAATAATGAACAAAGTTGGCACCAATAAAACCTGCACCACCAGTGACAAGTAAATTCTTGGGATTATAGATTTCAATTACTGACATAATATATCCATTAATTTATTTTAATTCTGTTAATACTTCATTTACAGCTTCACGCCAATCTGGCATTTCGATGCCAAATGTATTAAGGAGTTTTGTACAATTCAGCATTGAGTTACTCGGTCGTTTAGCCGGTGTAGGATATTCGGATGTTGTAATCGGGTTTACCGTAACTTCATTCTCAAGCAAACCGATTTCATTTGCTTGTTTAAATATCTCTTTAGCAAACTCGCACCATGTTGTTTTTGAATGGCCACAATAATGATATGTACCCCATTGTAAATTCTTATTCTGCTCAAATTTTTCAGCTAGACGGATTAATGTTTCTGCAATATTTTTTGCCGGGGAGGGGCCACCAAATTGATCTGCGACCACATTTAATTCATCTCGGTCTTTGCCTAAACGCAACATGGTTTTTACAAAGTTATTTCCATGAGCACCAAATACCCAGGCCACTCGTAAAATAATATATTGCTTCAATTGTTTACGAATTACCTCTTCACCTTGCCATTTACTTTTACCATAAATACCAAGTGGTGAAACAGTATCATCTTCGTTATAGGGTTCAGTTTTTGAACCATCGAAAACATAATCAGTGGAAATATGTAATAGTGGAATATTGTGTTTCGCACAAGCTATTGCAATATTTTTAGCACCTAAATGATTAATTGCATATGCCTGGTCTTGCTGTTGTTCTGCTTTATCAACTGCTGTATAAGCAGCCGCATTGATTACAATATCCGGTAAATTGTTTTTAATATAAATCTCGACACTCTGTGGCTCGGTAATATCCAGCTCAATACGACCTGTGGTCATTACCTCATGCCCCAGCTTACTTGCAGTAACACTTAATTCTTTTCCTACCTGACCATGAGCACCTGTGACAAGAATTTTCACTTATCTATTTCCATATCGAGTTTAAAATCCTGATAGCGGGGTAGTTTATCAGGTGTCTGATCTTTTAATAACACATTTTGTTTATCTTTTTCAGATAAAGCAATCCTGGATGTTATAGATGAAATTGGCCAATCTATACCAATATCTGGATCGTCCCAGGCTATGCCTTGTTCTGATTCCGGATGGTAATAATTTGTGCACTTATAGTTAAAGTCAGCCATTTCAGAGACAACAACAAAACCATGAGCATATCCAGGTGGTACATACATCATACGCATCGTGTCTTCATCCAGTTGTGTGCCGTACCATTGACCAAAAGTTGGAGAGCCATGTCGTACATCAACAGCAACATCGTACACGGCACCACTTGTAACTCGAACCAGTTTTCCTTGTGTTTGAGTCATTTGATAATGTAGACCTCGTAAAACTCCGGAGTTGGAACGAGAATGGTTGTCTTGAACAAACTTAACATTTATGCCAGCTTGTTTAAGAATATCTTCACGATAGGTTTCCAGGAAAAAACCACGTTTATCGCCAAATACTTTTGGTTCAATAACAATAACACCGGGTAAATGCGTTTCAATAATTTTCATAATATAAACTTACTTAATTAAACTCATTAAATACTCGCCATAACCACTTTTCAATAATGGTTTAGCCAGAAACTCAACTTGTTGTGCATCAATAAATCCTTTACTGAATGCAATTTCTTCAGGACAAGCAATTTTTAATCCTTGACGTTCTTCCATCACCTCAATGAAGTTTGAAGCCTGCAATAAAGAAGCGTGTGTGCCGGTATCTAACCAGGCATAACCTCGACCCATAATTTCGACTTTGAGATCACCACGATCCAGATAAACTTTATTAACATCAGTTATTTCCAGTTCGCCACGTGGAGAAGGTTTAATATTTTTTGCAATTTCAATAACATCATTATCGTAGAAATATAAACCCGTAACGGCATAATTACTTTTTGGTTTATCGGGTTTCTCTTCTAAATCGATAGCATGACCGTTTTTATCAAAATCGACAACGCCATAACGTTCAGGATCTTTTACATAGTAACCAAAAACCGTCGCTCCTTTTTCTTGTAACACAGCATGATTTAATAATTTATCAATACCATGACCGTAAAAAATATTATCGCCTAATACCAGGCTTACTTTGTCGGAGCCAATAAATTTTTCACCAATAATAAACGCCTGCGCCAAACCATCGGGCGTAGGTTGAGTTTCATAGGATAAATTCAATCCCCACTGATTTCCTGTTCCTAGTAAATTTATAAATGACTGTTGATCCTGCGGTGTGGTAATAATCAAGATATCCTTAATCCCAGCCAACATTAAAACAGACAAAGGATAATAAATCATCGGTTTATCATAAATGGGGATTAGCTGTTTGCTTAAAGAATGTGTCAATGGATATAGACGAGTACCTGAGCCACCTGCTAAAATTATGCCTTTCACTTTCAAAACTCCTGAAATCTAATTAATATCTGAAAATATATAGTATATATTGAATAATAAGTAATCTTCCCATAGTGTTATGTTTAAATACAGAATTTTATCGTGAAAATTTAATAACGAGTATAGTCTTAATCGGTTTTATAGTATTTTTCGATAATAAAAAATAATGACCATAATCAGCATATATTGAATGGCTTGTTATTTTTAATTTGTTCTATACTATTTTAATAATACTTCAATTTTTGTTGAATTTGTTTAGTTTTATATAAATTGTTAATGTATATAATATTAACCTTTTGAAGTTGGACGCAATTCTACAATTTAAATAATTAGCGAAATTTATAAAAAGAATGAAAAGTAGTTCAAAAAGATATACAACTTTATTGCCCACATTACTCTCCATCATGCAATGGTTGCTACCGCCTGTTCTTACTCTCGGAACTTTTATTGCAATTTTACTTTATACTGGCAAACCTATTGAAGCTCATTATAAGGCAATGGCAGTCACTATTTTTTTAATTTCACTTATCATTTTAAAAGAGACCAGTTTATTCGAATCCTCACCCGGTACCGATATGCGGGCAGAGGGTAGTAACTTACTCATTTATTGGGCAATTATGATTATTGCTCTTGTTATCATTGGTGATATTACCGATACTTTTACCTTATTTAATCCTAATATTTTATTTACCTGGGCATTATTGACACCACTACTTATTTTTATCGCAAATGTTATTTTCAGGTTTCTACTATTATTAAGTTTGAAATCTAAAGAAAATCAAAGAAAAGTTGTTATCGTGGGAGCGAACGAAGAATCGGTTAAGTTGGTTCATAATATAATTAATAATATAGCCTATGGACTAAAAGTTATCGGTTATTTTGATGATCGTTTGGAAAATAGAACAACACAAGCAATGCCTACCAATTATTTAGGTACCATGGATGGCTTACCTGAGTATGTTAAAAAAAATGGTATCGATTTAATCTACATTACATTACCGATAAGTAACCAGCAACGAGTATTAGATTTACTTGATAAATTACATGACACAACAGCATCCATTTATTATACACCGGATATTTTTGTTTATGAACTTATTCAGTCACGCATCGATAACATTGGTGGTATGCCGCTAATTGCACTTTGTGAGACACCATTTAGTGGTTTGAGTGCTATACTAAAAAGTCTTAGTGATATTATTATGTCCTCTGTTATCCTGGTTTTAATTTCACCAATCATGATTTTAATTGCCCTTGCTGTCAAACTGAGTTCACCCGGGCCGGTACTTTTCTATCAAAAACGTTATGGTCTCGATGGCGACGAGTTCATTATTTATAAGTTTCGTTCAATGACCGTATCTGAAGATGGTGATAATATTAAACAAGCCACTCGTAATGATGCTCGTGTCACTAAACTGGGTGCATTTTTAAGAAAGTCTTCACTCGATGAGTTACCGCAATTCATAAACGTATTGCAAGGTCGTATGAGCATTGTTGGACCTCGTCCACATGCTGTGGCACATAATGAGATGTACCGAAGCCTGATCAAAGGTTATATGATGCGCCATAAAGTTAAACCAGGTATAACAGGTTGGGCACAAGTTAATGGTTTTCGTGGTGAAACAGAAAAAGTTGAGAAAATGCAAAAACGCGTAGAATATGATCTCGATTACTTACGAAACTGGTCACTCGGACTCGACGTTATAATCATTCTAAATACCTTTAAAGCTGTGTTTAAGACAAAAGATACTTATTAACTAATTTTCAACTAATAGTCATTAAATTTAACATCGTTGCGAGAGAGTTGAATTTGTCTCAGGAATAACGATTCAGTTTAAAATTACGCTTGAATATAAAAAATCAACCCTAATTTAGGATAAAAAACATACGCATACAAAAGATACACATTAAGTTAAATAGACACCTTATCGAAAATATACATTATTCTGTGTATATGCTATGCAGTATCTTTGCACTACAATAGAACTCTGTTAAGAAAACAGAATAGTGTGATAACATTCTTATTTGTATCGAATATTAAGCACGATTTAACGAGAATAATCAAATTTAATCAGATCGCATAATCAGTTTTTGAATAAACAAATTTTTGACAGGGATTATGCGTCTATTAAATAGGGAAAAATGGGCTAATAAAATGAATAAATTGAAAACACTTTTAATAATTGGAATGTTAAGTATTACTTTAGTAAGTTTTGCATCGAATGTATCTGATACATCCACTATGGCACTTGCTAGTAAGGTTGATTATTCAGCGACTACATCAGCGACGACGACTACGACTACTACTACTTCAACTAAACCTAGTTCTACTATACCGATTCCTGCAGTCGGTATTTTGTTTGCTGCTCTATTATTAGGTGCAGGAATATTTGGTCGGAGAAAGAAAAAAACTAAAACAAATACAATTGTTGACGCCTTCGCACGTACAAATTAAGCAAAATTTGTTAAACTCCCAAAATTGAGGGGCTTAAGCCCCTTTTTTATATTAACCGAAGTGAAAACCCACATGAAATTTAATGAAATACTGTTTCTTTTCCTATTATTCTGTTTGATGCAGGTTAGTTTTGCGCATGCTAAAAATCCAAATACTAAAAAAGTGAATACTAATAAAAATAGTGGTGAATATATAATACATCAGGGCGATGTACTGGATGTTTCTGTATGGGGAGATGAAACTCTGGCTAAAGTAATACGTGTATTACCCGATGGTTATATTAGTTTTCCGTTAGTTGGTCATGTGAAAGTTGCTGGTTTTTCGTCATCAGAAGTTCAAGTGCACCTTGCAAAAAAACTTAAGAAATACCTCACAGAGCCGACAGTAGTAGTAATAGTGACCAGTACCGATGGTAATAAGATTTACATTTTGGGTAAGGTGAATACACCTGGAGTGATTCTTTTACAAGGGCCCATGACTGTTCTTCAGGCTTTGAGTATTTCAGGTGGTTTTGATCGATTTGCAGATTTGGATAAAATTAAGATTTTAAGAGGAAAAAAAATTCTTGAAGTACATTACAATGACTTAATTCGAGGTAAAAGACTTGAATCAAACTACGTTTTACAGGCTGATGATACAATTTTAGTTCCCTGATAATTCCTTTTTAATCTTCTTATAATCTCTATTAATTAATTTTATGTTATCATCATTATTTAAACTATCTGTGGGAATATTGTTTCTCGGTGTCACAACAAACACTATTGCCGAGACACTACAGTCATTTACACTACCATTAAGTTATAAATATGAAGGTAATCCTACTTTGTTAGTTAATGATGAATTAATCGAACCACTTAGTACGCTTATTTTAGTTCCTAATTACTTATTATTAATAAATAAAGGTAATGAACAATGGTCTTTAGGTGCAAGTGTTCGTATGGAACGCTCATCAGATCAAAGTGTAAGTGTTGATCGAAATGATCCTTCCTTCAATATCGGTTGGATACATGAATATAGAACAGGGCAATTTGATATTTCGGCACTTACAGTCGATAGATCAACGAGGTTTACAGAGTTTCAAGAGAGTAGTTTTGTACGTTTTGATAATACCAGACAGAACCGTTCAATTTTTGTTAATTGGTTGAATAGTATCGGTAGCCGGGCTTCAATAGCAATTAATACCGAAGGTACAAGTGTGGCGTATGCTACAGAAACACCAACCTTGAATGATTATAAATATACATCAATTAGTCCAAGATTGAGCTATACACTAAATAGAAAAGTAGAAGTCTTTGGCCAATTTTCTTATTTAGGTTTTGACTCAAAGGGCACTGATACTGTTTTCAGTAATGAGAGCAATGCAGAAAGTATCGATTTTGGGGTAACGTGGACAGTTAGTGAAAAAGCAAACATCATCGCTAGTGTAGGCCTAAATCAAATGTACGAATTACTGGTTTCAAACAATCAAGTTGGTGTTAGTGGTGAAAATTCAACAACAGGTTGGCAGGGTTTGCTTAACATCCAGTACGTGACATTAAGGACAACTACACAGATAAACTTAGAAAGATCATTACAACCCTTGAGTGCTGGTATTGTTGAGTCAAATCAACTAGATGTGGGTTGGGCTTATAGTCTGGGTGAACGCGAGGAAATTGCATTTGATTTTAGGTGGCGCGAAAGACTGCAAATTATTCGGATTCGAACCATGAATATAATCTTAAGTTATACATTACAACTTAGTCCCGCATGGGATTTTATTGTATCCGCAGAGAATAGAAACAGAGTAGATAGTTCTACTCTTGCTAGTGCATATAGTAACAGCTTGGTGACAAGTATTATTTATAAAATTCCGGATTTTTAGGCTAATGGAAAACAGTAACGACGTAAAATTTGAATTAACCCTGCATGATTATATTGATATATTCAAGCGGCGTGTATTAGTGATGGTTGCGGTATTTGTTCCGGTATTTTTACTAGGATTAACTTTTGCTATTATTCTTCCAGCAGTTTATCGATCAACAGGTGTGATCTTGATTGAGTCACAAAAAATTTCCAAAAGCATCATATCAAGCAGCATTACTGGTTTTGCCAGTGAACGTATTGCTGTTATTAAGCAAAGGGTAATGACCCGAGAAAACTTGCTTGCAATTATGGAAAAATATAACTTGTTTCAAGCTAATGAGACACGCGTTACTTCAGAACTTATTGATAATTTACGAAAACGAATTGAAATTGAAATGTTGACTAATCCGGTAGCAAATCGTAGGCAAAGAAATAATTCAACAGTGGCTTTTAGTATTTCGTTTGAAGATCGTTATGCAGAATTGGCATACGGTGTAACCAATGAATTAGTCACCTTGTTTTTGGAAGAGAATATTAAATCGCGGGTTGAACTTGCGTCTGAAACGACTCGATTTTTAAGTCAGGAGGCCAAGCGATTAAAAGTTAATCTTGAAAAAATGGAGAGTTTGGTGGCAGCGTATAAGCAGGAACATGCAAATTCACTGCCTGAAAATCTAGGATTAAAAACGGGGATTTTGCAGCGAACTGAGTCGATGCTGGCGGAGTTAAATCGAGACTATAAATCGACGGAAAACGAACTACAAAGACTGGAACTGGAAAAATCCGGTCTTGGCATTGTTGGATCTACACTTACACAATTAAAGTCCGAATATCGACAAGCTCAAATTAGTTACAAAGATACTCATCCAACTATCCGTGCCCTTAAGCGTAAAATTGAGATACTCGAAAAGGAGAAGGCTGAAAACGATCTTGCTATCATAAATGGCACGGCTGGTAATGGTGTTCTTTATAATAATGATCAGGCTCTTCAACTAGATAGTTTGATATTGTCTACAAAGGAACGTCTCGGCTCGCTTGATGCCCAGCGTATACCAATGCGAAAAAAAATAGCTGAGTATGAGAAACAAATAATCAAAACTCCCCAAGTTGAGCTGGGTTTGTCATCATTATTACGTGATCATGGTAGCGCGAAACTGAAATATGAAGAGATTCAGGCAAAGCAACTCAGTGCCCAGATTGCTGAAAATCTTGAAGGTGAAAATAAATCAGAACGATTTACATTAATTGAACCACCGTTACTGGCCGATAAACCTATTCGACCAAATCGACTTAAAATTATATTTATGGGTTTGGTGTTGGCTTTCGGAGCTGCCGGTGGTCTGGCATTTTTACTTGAAATGTTGAATCAACGAATACGTGGCAGAGGTGCTTTGGCAGCAGCGACAGGTTTTAGCCCGTTAGTAGAAATACCCTATATAACAACTAGTGATGAGTTATTAATGAGAAAAAATCTGATTATGAAGTCATCAATTACTATCGCTGTACTATTTGTTCTGTCACTATTCATTGTGCATTTTACATACATGGATCTTGGTCTCCTGTTTATACAAATAGTTCCAGATCTCGGATAATGGTGTAAAAATGGATAAAATTAAACGTGCTATCGAAGAATCAAAACGTCATCGTTCTATAACTAGACAAGATCAGATTCCTAATGAACTGGTTTCTGATAATACGGTATCCATTGGAGCAGAAATGTTTGATGAAATTGATATTAATGTAGAATATGAACAGACCCGGGTAATATCCGTTAATCCGGAATACCTGGCAAAAAACCGTATTGTTACTTTTAATAAAAATAATAAACTGTCTTTAGGTTTTGATTTTCTACGTACTCAAGTGATCGATAAAATGACAAAACATGGTTGGCGAACTATGGCAATTACATCGCCAACACCAACTTGCGGTAAGACCATGGTGGCAATAAACCTGGCAATGAGTATTGCTCACCATACCAGTAGAACAGCCATGCTGGTAGATTTTGATCTGCGTCGACCTACAATTGCCAAGTATCTTGGTTTACCCTCGAAACCATCATTGAACGATATTTTGGTAAATAAAGCGACAATTTCAGAAAGTTTGATCAATCCTGGTTTAGAGCGATTAGTCATTTTGCCAACAGCTAATCCGGTAAAGAATTCATCTGAAGTGTTGTCATCTCGAAAAGTGACCAAATTGATCAACGGACTTCGAGAACGTTATACTGAACGTATTGTGATGTTTGATTTACCTCCTATTCTTAGTAGTGATGATGCCATGATTATGTTAGCTCAAGTCGATTGTGTTTTAGTTGTAGTCGGTAACGGTATGGTTAGTAAAACTGATTTAATAGAAAGTATGCGTTATGTTGATCAAACTAAGTTGTTAGGTACGGTCTTAAATAAATCAAATAGTATACAACGTCAAAGTGGATACAATTAAATAGTTGACGTGAGCTTCTTTAAATCCCTCAAGATCGGTTGCGAGACGAGTGTACCGCCCGGGTTTTGAAATTTTATATCGAATTTCGAGCATTTTAGCGATTAAACATATCTGATAGGTACATATGTCTGGTAATTAAATCAGATAAGAAAGTATTAGTGACTATCTTCATTTATAGCTTATCTTCTCGATTCACCTGGTTATGAACTATCTAACAAAAAATAAAATAACGCAAAACAATGAGCAATGGGGCGTAAAGAATTAGTAAAAGGATTAAAGTTGATAGGTGCTCCTACTTCGTAACAACGAATGAATTACTGACTATGTTGGAAAACTTATTATGTACGAAAGTTATTATGGGCTGACAGTTAAACCTTTCTCTATTCAGCCTGATCCTGAGTTTTTATTCTTTAGTCGGCGCCATAATCTTGCTTACATGATGCTTGAATGTAGCATTCATAATGATGCAGGTTATACCGTGATTTGTGGTGATATAGGCTGTGGTAAGACGACACTGGTACACCACTTGATTAATAACTATAAATCCGAACTTACAGTAGGTTTATTATATAACACGCCTCCTCATATCGAAAATATAATGCAATGGATTTTATTGGCATTTGAGTTACCTTTTGAAGACTTATCTGATATTTCTATGCATCATAAATTTCAGCTATTTTTAATTAATAATTATAACGCCGGGAAAAAGACGGTTCTTATTATTGATGAGGCACAGAATCTTACTGTTCAATCACTTGAAGCTTTACGCATGTTATCGAATATGAGTGATTACAAGCATCAGCTTTTACAAATTATTTTAGTTGGTCAACCACAATTAAAAGTTTTGCTAATGGATCCAGGGTTAGAACAATTTAATCAACGCGTTTCAGTGGAATTTTTTCTTACTCCACTGGAAGTTACTGAAATTAAAGCCTATATTCGACATAGAATAAAAGTAGCTGGACGGGACGATGATCTATTTACAAAAGCAGCTTATGAACGCATTGCTACATCAAGTAAAGGAACACCACGTGTAATTAATATTCTTTGTGATTTAGTCCTGGTGTATGGATTTTCATCAGAGACAAATATTATCGATGTCGATTTAGTAAACGAAGTAATAAAAGATAAAGAGCAGTACGGTGTTTTTTCAGTTAAATAATGACTTATTAATAACATCATCATAAGGTAAAATGTGGAAGTGGATATTAAAAAGAGTAGTAATACAGTCTGGCATAATGCAACAGTAACGCGTCAACGCCGTGAGAAACTTAATCAACATAAAAGCGCTATTCTATGGTTCACTGGATTATCAGGTTCGGGTAAATCAACGTTGGCACATAGTATAGAAGAAAGTCTCCATCAAATGGATTGTAAAACCTTTGTCTTTGATGGCGATAATGTTCGTCACGGATTATGTAGTGATCTTGGTTTTAGTGATAGCGATCGTAAGGAAAATCTTAGACGGATTGGCGAGATGGTCAAATTATTTCTTGATGCAGGAACTATCTCACTCACTGCATTCATTTCACCCTTTAAGGAAGATCGAGATAAAATTCGTTCAATGGTACCTGAAGGAGATTTTGTTGAAATTTATTGTCGTTGCCCTATTCGAGTATGTGAAGATAGAGATGTCAAAGGTTTATATAAAAAGGCCAGGATGGGAGAGATTCCGCATTTTACCGGTATCAGCTCTCCTTACGAAGAACCCGAAAATGCTGAAATCGTGGTTGATACCGATGGTTCAGTAAGTCTTCCCGATACAGTAGAAAAAGTAATCACGGTGCTGCGTAACAATGGAATTCTTACGGATCAAGGAAAGCTGGGCTAAGGTTATGATGATAAAAGAAACTTTAAAAAAGGTCGTAGAGATCGCTGTTAAGGCAGGGGATGCTATTATTGAGGTTTATAACAGTGATAACTTTGATGTACAGACCAAGGGTGACAATTCACCATTGACACGTGCTGATCTCACTGCACATCATATTATTGTGGGTGCGCTTGAACAGCTTACTCCAGAAATTCCAGTTTTGTCAGAAGAATCCAGCACTATTCCATATGAGGAAAGGAAGCACTGGACAAAATTCTGGCTGGTAGACCCATTGGATGGAACCAAGGAATTTATTAAACGTAATGGTGAATTTACCGTCAATATTGCACTTATTGATAATCAGAAACCAGTGATGGGTGTTGTATATGCACCGGTTTTAAATCGAACTTATTATGCAGCAGAAAATATCGGTGCGTATGTTCAGTATGAAGGAAACCAGGCGCAAGAAATACATGTGGCAGATTACCGCCAGCAACAACTTAAGGTCGTAGCGAGTCGCTCACATGCCGGTCCTGACTTACAGCGTTTCCTGGATAAAATTGGTGATTATAGTGTAATAAGCATGGGTAGTTCACTTAAGCTTTGTTTAGTCGCTGAAGGCAAAGCACACTTGTACCCACGATTAGGGCCAACTATGGAGTGGGACACTGCAGCCTCTCATGCAGTTGTGAATGCTGCCGGTGGACAGGTAACTAACCTTGAAAAAGAGTCTTTGGTGTATAATAAGGAAAATCTTCTTAATCCTTATTTTATGGTCTGTGGTGAACCCGCTTATGAATGGGATATAATTTTAAATAAATAAAAATTATATATTTCGTTTGAATAATAATGTTGTATTCAGTGTG
>JBGMQW010000058.1:0-18396 GCA_048060815.1 Thiohalomonadales bacterium
CTTCATTTTATCATTTTACATTTCATCATACCGTGTTGGCCTTGTATTTCACCCTTTTACCTCACCGATGGGTGCAGGTGCCAAACGATAAGCCCAAAACTGGAATATTATAGTAATGCAACAAAACCCGGTAAAAGAGCGGATTACTTAATTACTTGTATTTTTCAATTTTTGTTTCCCGAAAAAGCCTGGTGTTGTATTATAATAAAGATGAAAGGTGCGATGAATTTTACCCTGTTTATACTAAATACTTTCTTCACACTTATAGTAATGACACTTGTTTTCTCATTTCCGATAGTATTTTCCGCAGAAACAAACCAACAAGACTATATCGGCAGCGATTCATGTACAAACTGCCATCAAAAACAATACAATGCCTGGCGTGGTTCTTTTCATGAACAAGCGATGCAACATACCAATAAAAAAACCGTTCTTGGCGATTTTAACAACATAAAATTCACGTACAATGCGATTACCACGACTTTTTTTAAAAAAGGTAACAGGTTTTTTATCAATACCGATGATCAATATGGCAAACTGAAAAATTTTGAAATTAAATATACCTTTGGTGTGTATCCATTACAGCAATACTTAATTGAATTTCCGGGAGGCAGGTTGCAAGCACTGGGTATCGCCTGGGATAGTCGAGAGATACAGCAGGGTGGCCAACGTTGGTACCATTTATATCCAAATGAGAAAATCACTTTTAAGCATCGTTTGCACTGGACACAGGCAGATCAAAACTGGAATTACATGTGTGCAGATTGCCATTCCACCAATCTGCAAAAAAACTATAATAGTGATAAAAATACCTACAATACCAGTTGGTCCGAACTTAATGTCGCGTGTGAGGCTTGTCATGGCCCTGCATCCCAGCATGTTAATTGGGCAAAGAAAAAAACTGCCAAGCAATCGATCGATCAGAAAAACAAAGGTTTGGTGGTCGATCTGGACGAACGTTTTGGAGTCACCTGGAAAATTGATCCAGACACCGGAAATGCCAAACGTTCCATAGAAAAAAAGACCAACAAGGAAATTGAAATATGTGCTCGCTGCCATTCACGCCGTAGTGTTATTAGTAACAACGACGCTTTTAATAAGCCATTACTGGATAACTATCTGCCAGCGTTACTTACCGGGTTTTTATACTATCCGGATGGACAAATCAAAGAGGAAGTTTATGTTTATGGTTCGTTCATCCAAAGTGAAATGTACCATCAGGGAGTGACTTGCAGTGACTGCCATGATCCACACAGTACGCAATTACGTGCGAGTGGAAATAATGTCTGTTTACAATGTCATGTAAAGAAGAAATACGATCAAACGACGCATCATTTTCATAAACAAAATAGTAAAGGTGCTCTATGTGCTGAGTGCCATATGCCACAGACTATTTATATGGGGGTGGATGGGCGCCATGATCACAGCATCCGTATTCCACGACCGGATCTTTCGATAACATTAAAAACGCCAAATGCCTGTAATAACTGTCATAAAGATAAAACCGCAAAATGGGCTTCATCAAAAATGGAAAATTGGTATGGAAAAAACTGGACACCGGGTTGGCATTTTGGTGAAACACTTTTTAAAGCCCGGAACGGTGATATCGGGATTAATCAGGATCTGGCCGCATTAGCCGCTTCACCAAAATTCCCCGTCATCGCACGCGCGACTGCGACTGATTTATTACAATATTTTCCGGGACCGGTAAGCTCAGTGGTTATCCAAAAATTACTTAAAGATAAAAACCCAATGATTCGGCTTGCCGCATTACAAACACTCGATACTATCCCGATACAACCTCGACTAAAAGCTGGTTTTGCCTTGTTGAGTGACCCAGTTCTTGCTGTTCGAATTGAAGCAGCCAGAATATTTGCAATCGCGCCACGCAATCGGTTGTCACCACAACAACAATCCATTCTAGACAATGCAATTAACGAGTATCAACAAGCACAACGTGTTAATAGCGACCGACCCGAATCGTTAATAAATCTGGGTTTATTGGCAATTCGATTACAACAATTTTCTGAGGCAGAAAAATATTATCAACAAGCATTAAAACTTGATCCGGGTTTTATCAATGCCTATGTTAACCTGGCGGATTTATATCGTTCTCAGCAGCAAGAGAATAAAGCCGAACAGGTTTTAAAGCAGGCACTACAAATTTCCAAAGAAAATGCTGATATACATCATGCTTTAGGGTTACTGTATGTTCGTAAAAAACAAATGATAAAAGCACTAAGTGAACTAAAAACAGCCTATCAATTACAAATGAATAATGCTCGTTATGGCTACATCTACGCTGTTGCACTCAATAGCCGAAGTCAGACAGAACGAGCAATTAAAATACTATTGAAAGTTCATCAACAGCATCCATCCGATATCGATACTGTGAGTGCGCTTGTTTCATTTTACCGGAATACTAACCGCTTGCACGAGGCATTGGTTTATGCCCGAAAATTACAGGTTTTAATTCCAGGTAATCCTGAGATCACGAAATTGATTCAATCGTTGCAATAGCACTCATTAATGCCACACTTATCTAAATAACCCGAGGTTTGTATAATCCGTGCTTCGCACAGGTTGACTGTTTATAAATAATCATCGCAGGTCTTAAGTGCTTATGCAGATCTAAGCTTAAATAAAGCAGTGGACACACAGCAATTAAATCGTCTATATTTAAAACTCCAAAAAAAACAAAAAGTTACTCCATTAAAATACAAGGAGATCAGTATGTGTACACGTAATAGTGGTGTTTTATTATCCATCATTTTATTATCGCTTTCTCTTATTCTTTTTCCAGTTGTTGCAGAAGCCGCTAAAACACAAAAACCGAACATACTTATTATATGGGGAGATGATATAGGCTGGTTTAATGTCAGTGCCTACAATCGTGGCATGATGGGATATAAAACTCCCAATATCGATAAAATTGCCAACGACGGCATTTTATTCACCGATGCTTATGGTCAAAATAGTTGTACTGCGGGTCGGGCGGCTTTTATTACCGGCCAAAGCCCATTTAGAACCGGCTTATTAAAGGTCGGATTACCGGGAGCAAAAGAAGGGCTTAGTGGTAAAGATCCAACCATTGCCGAACTGCTTAAACCTCTGGGTTACATGACCGGTCAATTTGGTAAAAACCATCTTGGTGATCTCGATGAGTTTTTACCATCCAACCATGGATTTGACGAATTTTTCGGCAATCTATACCACCTCAATGCCGAGGACGAGCCTGAAAATGAAGATTACCCAAAAGGCGCGGATTTCAAAAAGAAATTTGGACCCCGTGGTGTCATCAATAGCTTTGCCGATGGTAAAGTGACCGATACCGGGCCTCTAAACAAGAAACGTATGGAAACCATTGATGAAGAAGTCACGGCAAAAACACTTAAGTTTATGGATAAAGCCGTTAAAGCAAAAAAACCGTTTTTCATCTGGTATAACACTACCCGTATGCACATCTGGACACGTTTAAAAGAAAAATCAAAAGGTGTCACAGGACAAGGTATTTATGCCGACGGCATGGCAGAGCACGATGGCATGGTGGGTCAACTACTGGACAAGTTAGACGCACTGGGCATAGCGGATAATACCATCGTAATGTATTCCACCGATAATGGTGCCGAGACATTTACCTGGCCTGATGGTGGTACCATTCCATTCCGCGGCGAGAAAAATACCACCTGGGAAGGTGGTTTCCGCGTACCAATGATGGTGCGGTGGCCGGGTAAAATTAAACCGAATCAGGTATCAAATGAAATTATTTCCATGGAAGACTGGATGCCAACCCTGCTTGCTGCAGTCGGTGATGATAAGGTTAAAAGTAAGTTACTCAATGGATTTAAAGCCGGTGGCAAAACCTTTAAAGTACATCTTGATGGTTACAATTTCTTACCTTACTTCACTGGTAAAGTTAAAGAAGGTCCGCGAAAAGAAATGTTCTATTTTACTGATGATGGCCAACTATCGGCGTTACGATACGGGCAGTGGAAACTAATGTTTACTGAACAACGGGCACATGGTATGGATGTCTGGCAAGAACCTCTGGTTACGCTACGTTTTCCCAAGTTATTTAATTTGCGCCGCGATCCTTTTGAACGAGCAGATTGGGAGTCCGGAGCCTATGAAACCTGGCGTTTTGAACGGCTATTCTTGATTACACCGGGTGCAGCGTATGTAGGAAAATTTATAAGTACCTTTAAGAAGTTTCCGCCACGACAAAAACCCGGTAGTTTTAACCTGGATCGCATACTAGAGACACTTCAAAAACCTGCCAGTGGTGCAGGATAAGTATCAGCTAAAGACAACACCAATTGCAGTGTCCTGTAAACTTCAACAGGGCACTCTTTAAATATCTACTATTTTCTGCCGAAATAAATTCAATCAGTCTCGGAGTAGTGCATGGCGACACTCGATGCAATAAAACAATTAAGTAAGCAAATGCAACAGTCGGTTTTAGGGCAAGAGCACGTCGTTGAAAGCCTGATTATAGCCTTACTCGCCAATGGTAATGTTTTATTAGAAGGTCTACCCGGCACTGCAAAAACCCGTTCGATTAAAACCATGGCCAAAGTGCTTGAAGCCGATCTGGGTCGAATTCAATTTACCGCCGATTTATTACCCTCTGACGTCACGGGTACTGAAATCTTTCAGGAACTCAATGGCAAACAAATGTTAACGTTTCAACAGGGGCCGGTTTTTAATAATTTAGTATTAGCCGATGAGATCAATCGTGCACCGGCTAAAGTGCAAGGTGCATTACTCGAAGCGATGGAAGAACGTCAGGTCACTGTTGCTGGCAATACGCATCAGTTACCCGAATTATTTATGGTACTGGCAACACAAAATCCTATCGAACAGGAAGGCACTTACCCCCTGCCCGAAGCACAGATGGACCGATTTCTAATGAAAATTAACATTCATTATCCCGAAGATGAAACCGAACTGGCGGTGATTCGTCTGGTGCGAGGTGAAGAACAACCACAAACAAATCAGCAGCAAGTTAAAATTTCACAAAACGATATTTTTGAAGCGCGTAAAGAAATTCACGATTTACATATTTCAGAAAATGTTGAGCAATATCTGGTCGCGTTAGTCATGGCAACCCGTAAACCGGAACGTTATGAAGGGGATTTAAAAAACTGGATAGATGTTGGATCCAGTCCTCGTGCATCCATCACACTGGATAAATGCAGTCGAGCTTATGCCTGGTTACAAGGTAAGGACTTTGTTGATCCAGACGATGTTCGTAGTATCGTACATGCTGTGTTACGTCATCGATTAATTTTAAGTTACGAAGCTGCGGCCGATGGTATAACGACTGATCACGTTATTGATGAGATCATTAAACAAGTTGCGGTGGTATAAGTGAATTAAAATACATGACTGATTCAAACATCTATGCCGATTTAAAAGAGTTAGTCGCCCTGCAGCATCAAGCTAGCGGTTTTAGTTTTTTACCCAAACAACCCGTCCATAGTATTTTATCGGGTCATTTTTCTTCACGCTTACGTGGCCGTGGACTTAACTTTGAAGAACTACGACATTACCGTGCTGGCGATGACATTCGTACCATGGATTGGAAAGTAACCAATCGTACCGGTAAACCTCATGTTCGCGTATATACCGAAGAGCGGGAACGTCCGGTATTATTATTAATTGACCAACGAATTAATATGTTCTTTGGTAGTGTATTAAAAATGAAATCAGTTATTGCCGCTGAACTGGCTGCACTCTCTGCCTGGCGAGTCCTCGCTGTTGGCGATAGAATCGGTGCATTAATATTCAATGACGCTGATATTGTCGAAATAAAACCACACCGTAGTCGTAAGACTGTAATGCAAATATTACACGGGGTTTTAAAGTTGAACCATATTTTAAAAGCAAATTATCCCAGCCCTCAAAATGACGACCAACTTAATGAAGTGCTTAAAAAAACTGAACGGCTTAGCGGCCATGATTATCTTATTGTTATTATCAGCGACCTGAGTGGCTGGAATTCTGAAACAATTAAACGACTTAAACGTTTGGCGCAACACAATGATGTTATTACTTCACTTATTTTTGATCCATTAGAAAATAATTTACCCGCTAGTAGTTTGTTAGTCTTAAGCGACGGTGAAATGCAAATACAAGTGGACACAACCAGGGCTGGTTTAACACAGCAGTACACAAAATATTTTCAAAGTAGTGTCGAACAATTACAATCAGAATTAAATAAACATGGTATCCCTGTTATTCCGATTAATACCATCGATACAGTTCAAAACCAGTTACACAAAACCATCGGTGAACGAATTACAAAGAAAAGTAAAGCACAATGAATCCGGAGATTAATGGCATTATAGAAAATTCGGGTACTTTTGGTAACTATCTTATTAAAGGTATCGATGAAATAGTGTTAGCTGATGCAATTTCCTGGTGGCCTGCGACACCCGGGTGGTTTGTTCTTGCTTTTGTTATTAGTGTAGTATTGGCGATTAAATTATTTCGACTATCCAGACGCTGGTGGTTTAATCGCTATCGTCGTGAGGCCTTACGCCAATTAACTTTAGTGCAACAAACATCAGGTACACAGTTTTTAGAGGTCGTTAGTGTTTTACCTTATTATATTAAAGTCACTGCGTTGCAAGCTTACCCACGAAAAAATATCGCCGGCTTAACCGGAAATGACTGGTTAGCTTTTCTCGATAGCCATTATACCGGCCCCTCTTTTCAAGAGGATGTTGGAAAAAGTTTATTACGTATAGCTTATTTACCACATGAAAAATGGCAAGTAAATAAGCAACAAGCGTCTCAACTTATTTCGATGACGCGTTTATGGATAGCAACACATAAGGATTTGGCTTATGTTTGAGTTTGCTTTTCCGTGGTTATTTGTACTATTACCATTACCATTGTTAGTTTACTGGTTAACACCGGCATACCAGGAAAGCCAAAATTCCATTCGAGTACCGTTTTTTCAACGTTTAGTGGCCTTAACCGGACAGCAACCACGAAAAGGTGCGGTGATTTTACAACGGGTTTTATTTCAAAAAATTTGGGTACCCTTCACCTGGTTATTATTAGTCGTCGCATTAGCCGGACCACAATGGATTGGTGATGTTATTGAACACACTAAATCCGCACGTGACTTAATGATAGCGGTCGATCTATCGGGGTCGATGGAAGTCGCTGATTTTAAAACAGCACAGAACAAGAAAATTTCCCGACTCGATGCGGTGAAACAGGTGCTAATAGAATTTGTTTCACAGCGTAAGTACGATCGACTCGGTTTAATTGTGTTTGGTGATTCACCTTATTTACAAGCTCCATTTACTACCGATCACGCCACCTGGATAACCTTGCTTAATGAAACCGACATTGCGATGGCAGGACAAAGTACTATGTTTGGTGATGCCATTGGACTGGCTATCAAGTTATTTGAAACCAGTGAAACTGAAAATCGCGTTTTAATTGTGTTAACCGATGGTAATGATACGGGTAGCAAGGTACCACCCATTGAAGCTGCGAAAGTGGCTAGCAAAAAAAATCTGACGATCTACACTATAGCAATTGGAGATCCGGAAACCACGGGTGAAGAAGCACTGGATCTGGATGTAATGAAATCCATTGCCGATATTACCAATGGCGGTTTTTATCAAGCCCTCGATAGAGTGCAACTTCAAAATGCTTATAAAGACATATCCAGGCTTGAGCCTGAAGACTACCAAACATTAAGTTATCGACCACGGCAAACAATGTTCCATTATCCTTTGGCTGTTATTATTATCGGCTATCTTTTATTTTTTATTTCGATGACATGGTTGTCATATAAACAAACAAAAATAAAACCTCAACAGGTAACACATGTTTGAGTTTATGGATAACTACCTGGGGCAATTTTCCTATTTTCATTTTTTACGACCCTGGTGGTTACTGACATTTTTTCCAATGTTATTGACGTTACAGTATCTGTGGTCAAGACGTAATTCAACTGGAAAATGGCGTAATTCTATCGCTCCTCACTTATTGAATGTAATGCTGGTAAAACACGGGCGCGCCAGCTGGTTTAATCCGGTTAGCATTAGCGTAATTGCGGTTATTCTGGGGATAGTGGCATTAGCAGGGCCGAGCTGGAAACAACAGCCCTCACCTTTTTCAGAAGACATCGCTGCTCTGGTTGTTATCCTGGATGTATCATCTTCAATGCAACAACAAGACATTCAACCATCACGACTGGAACGCGCAAAACAAAAAGTACTGGATCTAATAGCGTTACGTCCCGGAGGCAGACTCGGCCTGATTGTTTATGCAGGAACTGCGCACAATGTTATCCCATTAACCAATGATCCGGATGTCGTAAAGAATTTTCTGAGCGCTGTTAATAATAAAATGATGCCACGTAAGGGTAAGTTTCCGGAAAAAGCCTTACCCCTCGCCGAACAAATGTTACGTGATTCACCTGTACCAGGAACAATACTGCTTATCACCGATGGGCTTAGCCCGCAAACCAATGCAGAATTTAATAATTACTTTTCAACACGACAACATCAATTATTAGTCTTTGGACTCGGTCGTGAAACTACCAATACAAGCGACAACATAAAAACGGAAGAAGTGCTTATTCCACTCGAACGTACTGCTTTGGAAAAACTGGCTAATAACAGTGGTGGAAGTTATTTATCATTAACACTCGATACAAGTGATGTAAAAAAAATATCACGGCGCATTAATAGTTTTTTAGTTATTGTGGATGACGGTAGCCGACCCTGGGTCGATGCGGGTTATTATCTTTTGTATCCTTTTGTATTAATTATGCTGCTTTGGTTTCGAAAAGGCTGGACTTTACATTGGTGTCTGGTTTTGGTGTTGTTAACGGGTTTAGTTAATCCTCAGCCAGCAATCGCGAGTGGCTCACTATTGGATCAATGGCGTTTTATGGACTGGTGGTTAACACCGGATCAACAAGGCCAATACTATATGCGTAAGGGAGACTACAAAACAGCAGCTGAACGTTTTGAAAATATTAACTGGCGTGGAATCGCATACTATCGAAATGAAAATTTTAAAGCTGCAGTTGAAATGTTTTCGCGCATTCAAACCGTAGAAGGTTTTTTTAATCTGGCTAATGCCCTGGCACAAGGTCGGAATTATATATTGGCAGTTAAAGCTTATGACAAAGTTTTAAAACTTGAGCCGACACATAAAAGTGCGATTAAAAATAAAAAAATAATTCAGGACATCATAAATGAAATCAACCTTTTGAGTGAAAGCCAGAGACAAGAGCAAGGTGAATCTTCAAAAGAACTCGGTAAAGATGAACCGCAAACAGCTGATGGCGCAGATCGAAAAAGTTTTTCTAAAAAAGAACAGAAACAACTTACTGCTGAAGATATCTTACTAGATGAAAAAATGAATGAAATCTGGATGCAACAAGTTCAGAAAAATCCATCACGTTTTTTAAGTATAAAATTTCATATGCAATTACAGAAACAGGAAGAAAAACAGGAGATTAAGAATGCTCCGTAGTTTAGTGATTTTAATGTTATATTATTTTTTATTGTTAATTGTTGTAACTAAACCTGTATTTGCTGGGCAAACAAATTCATTAAAAATTAAAACCTGGATAGAACCAAAAGAAAATATTATCGCCAAACAACAAATCAATTTATACATAGAAATAGTTTCAGATAAAAGAATTACTGGTGGTACACATATTAGTTCTTTTGAAGTTAACGATGCTATAGTGCTTCAACGTGATACCTTTACCGTAAATTCGACTCGAACAGAGGCGGGTAAAACCTGGAATACTAGAATGTGGACGATCGTTATTTATCCTCAGCGTGACGGGATATTTGAAATTCCAGAGATTCCAATACAAATGACACTACTGGTTAAAGAACCCAACGTAACTAAAAGCAGTGAAATCAAAAGCAAACCGATAACTTTTAACACCCGAATACCTGAAGAATTACAGGATAATGAAAATTGGATTGCCACCTCACGTTTTAATATTAAACAAAACTTGAATAAGAGTATAGATAAACTTAAACCTGGCGATGCACTTATTCGTACCATTAGTCTGTCAGCAGATAATTTACCGGCGATGATGTTACCAGCAATCTCTGTTGAAAAAATACCCGGTGTCGCTATTTATCAAAAACCGTTTCAAATTCAGGACACAGCTAATCGGGGCGTTTATCTCGCACAACGAACCGAAGAAATCACCTATGTCTTTGAAAAAATTGGTAATTTTATCCTTCCAGCACAAACATTTTATTGGTGGAATACGGAAACACAATTACTCGAAACAATAGAATTAGCTGAATATAAATTATTGATTAAACTTGCTCCGGCAGGGAGCGGAGAAAAGAACACAGATCTATCGTTAGCGGAAACAGGCAATTTTAATGATTTATTTCGTATTGCAAAAATAATTACGGGTATTTTTTTTATAGTACTATTGTTATTTTTATTAATATTAAAAATACGTAAAATCGTTCAAAAAAGAAAACAATTACAACCAACACTACTATCTGAAATGGAAATTCATAGACGTTTTAAAACAGCGTGTCAAAAAAATAATTCACAACAAGCAATTAAACTGTTTTATTTGTGGCTGGATAATTATAGTGGTTCAAACTATCATGGCTCAATACGAAAACAACTAAGACAATTTAAACAACAGCAATTAAATACAAGCTTTAATGACATTATGCGTTCTATTTATTTTGTGAAGAAAAATAGTGCTGCAGATCTGGAAAAATTTTCGGATCAGTTCATTAAGACGTTAAAAAAAACAAATCGGGTTAGTTGGCATCAGAAATGGAAAATTGGATTAAAATTAAACTAATCTGAACTATAAAATATTTATACAGTGTTTAATACCTGAAGCATGTCCATTTTTAGATTCTTTGTCATAAATTGAGTTAACAAAAATAGGACAGTTTTCTTCATCAACAAAGTTTTTATCTGTTCTGTAGTAGAAACCGGGATAGCGACTCTCTTGTTTGAACACGGTATGTTTTAAATAAACATCATTGTTGAATAAGATTATTTTTTTTGCTAAAATGACTATAGTAAGTGGTCATTTATCAGGTATAAATTATGGAAAAAATTTCAAAAACTGATTTTAAGGCGCATGCGCTTGAGATATTAAGGGATATTGAGAAGAGTGGAAAATCAAGAATCATTACTGATCATGGTAGACCCGCACTCGAAATTAGAAAGCTAAGACAACAAGTGAAGGATCCTTTGGAACTTTTGAAAGGTACAGTCGTAAAATATGAGGGAGCTACAATACCGATTGCGGATGTTGATTGGGAAAATGCTTGATGATCGTTATCGATACCCATGTATTAGTGTGGTGGGTAAGTGGTTCTAATTCATTATCAAGTTCTGCTGAGAATACAATTAAAAACACTTTAGCCAGTGATAGCGAGGTCATTATTTCCTCAATTTCAGCATGGGAAATTGCCATGTTAATAGAAAAAGGTCGGCTAATTCTTACTATGGATGTTGACAGTTGGCTTAATGAAGTATCACAAATTGCCGGGGTGCGATTTATACCAGTCGATAACGAGATTGGGATTAAATCAACTGTGTTACCAGGTGATTTTCATAAAGATCCTGCCGATAGGATGATTGTCGCAACGGCCAGAAAACTGGCCATTCCATTAGTGACGGCTGATGAAAAAATTATTAATTACGAACACGTTAAAACTATTTGGTAATACATAAATAAAAAGCAAAAAAACCGGAATCTTACAACTCCGGTTCTTTCAGCATCTTTCATTATATCTGCATTAGTTTGATAATAAATTGCAATACAAGTTACTCTCGTCAAAGTCAGCTAAAAAAAAATGATTTTATTATAACAAATAGAGATTAAAAGTGAAATAAGTATTGAGTACAAAGGCTTACTATTAAAGTGTAAATCAGAAAGTGAGTATTAACTGTTGTAATACGATTAAAAATGTTAATTCAGTTCTTACAGACTTAATTAATTGAACACATTCACGTACACTGGTTTTTATGAGTCTACGCGAACTTCAAGCCCGTTTTCAACGCCAGTACCAGGAAAATGCTGCATGGCGCTTGTTGCGTGCTAAAAATACACCACTAATATTGGCGTTTATTTCAGACTTATTCAGTGATAGTAATGATGTGGTATTCAGTCGAGCCAAGGCGGCACTTGATATTGAACTGGCACACTGGCGACAGGAAGACTGGTTTGATAGTGAAAAAAATGCTGCAACCTATATACGGGAATGGATTCAGTCCGGCTGGTTACGGGAACTCGATGATCAGCTTTCTAAAACCGATGCTGGTGAGACAGCACTGCGATTCTGCATTGGTCTGGAGCAACGTGATAACAAAGCAACTGCGTCACATCTGCGGATTGTTCAGGATGCCGTTTGTGATCTTGCCGCGACACTAAGTCCGAATTCTGAAGAACGCATCGCGTTACTGGAGTCGCGTAAAGATGTACTGCAAATTGAAATAAATGAACTTAATAACGGCATCGTAAGGGAATTAAGTGCCGCAGAGCAAAGAGAACGTATACGTGAAATTTATCAATTGGCTTCGGTACTCACCGGGGATTTTCGCCGAGTCGAAGATGACATCCGACGAATTGATCAGTCATTACGGGTACAAATGATTGAGGCAGGTTCCAACCGGGGTCAGGTATTAAGCGGATTGCTTGAAGAAGAGGAGTTATTAGCAAAGTCGGATGCGGGTCGGGCTTTTGAAGGTTTTTTTCATTTATTATGTGACCAAAACCGAAACACCGAATTTCGGGAACAGTTACGGTCCATTTTAATTCGACCGGCCAGTCAATATCTTAATAAGGATGAGTCGCTTTATCTTGGTCGATTGGTACGTGAACTGACCAGTGAAAGTGATCGAGTTTTTAAAGTGCGTCGACGTACGCAGGAAAGTTTACGCGCTTTTGTTGAAAGCGGCGCTCTTTTGGAAAGTCGTCGAGTGGAGCAATTGCTAGGGCAACTGCAGCGACTCGCGGTTAAATTTAAAGAAACCGAGATTGATCTGCGGCAACTCAGTGACTTGAATCTTGCCAGTGGCAAAATAACGATTCGTTCTCCGGAAAGTCACCGTCCTCGTAGTCCTGAAGAAGATCTGGATACCCGAAATGTCGCCGTTCAGGAAAATATCAGAATTCCGAGTGATACAATGTTACAGCACTTGCATGCTGTTAAGGCACTGGAAGTTGCAGCTGATATTCAAGCTCAGTTACAGACACACGGTCCAATGAGTATTGCCGATTTATTGCAACAACAACCTATTCGTGCCGGTTTGGAAGAATTAGTGGTGTATTTACGTGTCGCACAGGCAATTGGTGCCACCCAACTTGATAGCAAAGAAACCGTGGTTGTAACCGATCGTAAAGGTGAAAATATCAATGCAACGATTCCGGGTTTTCTGCTAAGTTCAGAATTATTCCCGGAACGACTTGAAGAACTTTCGTTATGAGCAATGATATTGATTCTAAAAATACTTCCGCACCCGCGATATTTGATCGGCTCTCGAGTAAAACTCACGAAACGGTGTTAACTGACAATGACCTAAACGAAAAATTTGAAACTGATGTTGAAATCGAAGCAGATCACAATACTCAAATTGATCCCGAAAAAAAGGATGGGGGACGTTTAGCAACCGATGCCCGTCGTGCTTTAGTTAATTTATTACGCCATGGTGTAATATTGGCACAAAACAAATCGACTCTATTTGAGGTGTTATGTCGTGAACAGCATGCTATTCAGGATCATCTGGCGGATATGTTTTTACGGGTTTTAATCGATGAAAAAGCCGGCGTTGCAGTGTTATTACAACAACCCGTTGATGATAATGAAGAATCAGTTTCACTCATTAGTCGCCGTCCATTAACCCTGTACGATACTTTGTTGTTGTTAGTTTTACGTAAACATTTTCAGGAGCGGGAAACAGCCGGTGAATTTCGAGTATATATCGATATCGATCGCATTGAGACACGCTTGTCGCCGTTCTTATCGCTGACCAATAGCTCTCGAACTGATCGACGAAAATTAAATAGCGCATTAAAAACCATGAAAGAACGCCGCTTATTGCTCAGCGTTCCTGGTGATGATGAACGCTTTGAAATAACACCGGTAATACGTTATGTCGTTAATGCCGAGTTTCTTGAAAAATTACTGGCTGAATACAGTCAACTAGCTGGACAAGCAGGTACCGCCAGCAATGAAGAACCACAAGCAGAAGCACCACACGAAAATGAACAATAACTCGCAATTTCGACACTCCGATATGTTTCACACCGGGCAAATAAAACTGGCCGAAATTTCCGCGTATAACTGGGGATCATTTAGTGGCCTGCATACTGCACGTATCGATCCTGATGGCACACTGATTACCGGGGACAATGGTGCAGGTAAAACCACATTGATCGATGGCTTAATGGCATTACTACTACCAGCCGGTAAAGCCAATTTTAACCGTGCAGCAGCGCAGGATGATCGAAGTGATCGTAATCTGGTTTCCTATATTCGTGGTAGTTTTGGTACTGCGCATGACGGTCATCAAACCCGCACGATGTACAAACGCACCGGTGCCGTGGTGTGCAGTTTACGTGCTTGTTATTTTGCCGATGATGGTTCGGTTATTACTTTGGCGGCGTTATTTTGGATGACGCAATCCAGTAATGCACTCTCTGATCTTAAACGAGTTTATATCGTCGCAAAACGAAACTTGTTATTGGAAGAAATTTTACAAGCATTTGGTGAAGGTAACACCCGTAGCCTCAACCAGTTTTTACGGGATGATAAAGCGATAATACCGTGTGACAGTAATTTTTCTGAATACCAGGAAACTTACCGACGATTATTAAACATGGAAAATAAAAATGCGCCGGCACTACTTTCCCGGGCATTAGGCTTGAAAAAAATTGATGATCTTACTTTCCTGATTCGGGAACTGGTACTGGAACCCGGATTAGTACGCGAAGATGTGCGTAAGGCGGTAGTTGAATTTGAAGATCTGGAAGGTATCTATAACCGCTTGCTCGATGCTCGGGCACAGCGGGATACCCTCAAGGTTTTACCGGAAATAGCAACTGTGTTACAAAAAACGCAACAGGAAATTACTCAACTCAGCCTGGAGCATGACGGCCTACCGGTGTATTTCGGTGAACAATGCCATCATTTGTGGACCAGGCAGCTCGATATTATTACGGCTAAACTCGAACAAGCACAACAACAATTAAGCACATTACAACAGCAAGTTTTAGACAAGAATGATCAGGTTGAGCGATTTTATGCAAGTTATTTAAATCTGGGTGGAAATCGCATTGAGGAAGTCAAAAAAGATCTTCAACGTATCAATGAATTACTTGCGACTATAAACAAAAAAGCGGCACTGTATCAAAAAATTACCACAGAGTTAAAACTGGATAGCAGACTTGATGAAGTCGTATTTCAAAAAAATATTGCATTATTGGAAAAAGCAAAATCAAATATCGAAGCTGAAAAAATAACAGCACAAAACAATTTTGCAGATGCGGCTGCAAAACTATCCACTATCCAGCAGGATCAAAAAAATCTTGATTTTGAAATCCGCGATATTGAAGCAAGACCCGATTCCAATATCGAAACCGGTTTCCAACGATTACGCGATGAGCTCTGTTCGAGTTTAAAACTGGATCAAGAGCATCTTATGTTTATTGGTGAATTACTCGATATCAAGGAAGAGCATCGGGGCTGGCAAGGTGCCATTGAACGAGCCCTGGGCGGTTTGCGTACTACCTTATTGGTTCACGAAGATCATTATTCATTAATTACCCGGTGGTTGAATCAAAGACATACAGGTTTGCATGTTCGTGTTCAAGTTGTTCGTTCAGTTACTGGAAACGTTGAGTTCAAAAGCCAGGGATATTTGCGTAAACTACAGTGGCGCCAGCATGTCTATCGCGAATGGTTAAAACACCATTTAAAACGTTTTGACCTGAGCTGTGTTGAAAACCCGGAAGAATTAAACAATACACCATATTCAATGACACAACAGGGATTAATTCAATTTGATAAGGGACGATTCGAAAAAAAGGATCGTCAAAAAATCACTGACCAACGTTATTGGCAATTAGGTTTTTCAAATAAAACCCGATTAAAAGCCTTGATAATCACGGCACAGCAGTTGCGTGCAGATCTGGAAACCTGTAATAAAAATACTGAACGAACACGTACAGAATTAAATGTTGTGTCTGATCGTAGCCAACATTGGCAACGATTGGAAGAATTTCAGTGGCACGATATTGATGTACCAACGTGTAAAATTAAGCAAGATACTCTTAAAGAGGACTTAGCTGCACTGCAAAAAGCCGGTGGTGATCTTGATAGGGCAAAAATAAACTGGGAACAAGCTAAAACAGATTTGGTGCTTATACAAGACAACAAATCTACCCAGGATCAAAAAATTGGTGGTTTGACATCAGAGCTGGAATCGGCAAAAGCAGCACAACAAAAAGCATTTGAAACTTCAAAATCCGGACTTGATGATGAGCTGAGAGAACGATTACGTAAACGTGTTGGAGAATTAACTAACGATACTCTGGAACAAGCCAGCCAACTTGAAACAGTTCAGCGTAACAAATTAGAAAAACAAAAAGATGCTGCAACTGCACGAAAAACTCAAGCCAGTAATCGTGCAGTTACCATAATGACAACATTTTACAGCCATGATAACTGGCAGGCTATTGCTGTTGACTGGGGACATAGTATAAATAGCATCGATGAATATCTACAATACCTGGTTCAACTTCAGGAGGAAGGGTTACCGGAATTAGTAGAGCAATTTAATAAGCGATTAAATCAACATACGACACAATCTCTGGCTGGAATACGATCACGCATGGATTCCGAGCGGGAAGAAATAACAGATCGAATAGCAATTATTAACCAGGTACTGGCTCGTACCGAATTTCGTCCGGGCAGTTTTCTAAAACTTGGTATCCAGGCAGAGTTATATCCACATGTTCAGGACTTTAATAAACGACTCAAAAATGTATTCTCACAAGCGACCAGTGACGATCATGAATCTCGATTTCAGAATTTGCGACGTGTTATCGAGATACTTGATAAAGCCAGTCATCCGGTCACTGCTAAAAATAAAGAAAGCCTGAGATTACTCGAACCCCGATTTCAAATGTCTTTTTTTGCTGAAGAGATAGATAAGCAAACCAAGGAAATTCGAGATGTGTTAATGTCATCGAGTGGTAAATCCGGTGGTGAGAAAGAAGCTTTCGCTGGTACCATTGTAGCGGCTAGTCTGGCCTATGTATTAACTCCGGATGGTAGTGATCGACCTATTTATTGCACAGTCTTTTTAGATGAAGCTTTTTCCAATACCGCCGAAGCAGTCAGTCGACGGGTATTACGGGTTTTTCGAGAATTGCATATTCATATTAATCTCATTACACCTTATAAAAATTTGAACCTGGCACGAGAGTCAGCACGCTCGCTACTTATTGCAGAACGTGATACAGAGAAGCATGAAAGTCATTTGTGCGAAGTTACCTGGGAAGAAATTGATGAAATGCAAAAATCCAGTAGCAAATTAGAAACCGAAGCTAAACAACTCGGTATTGAATTACCAGTGGAATGATATCATGCAAAGTTGGGGTTTGTTACCTGAAGATGTTCGACAAAAACTAAAGCAAAAAGAATGGGACAATAGTAAACGTTTACGTGACCGTCTTTCCGGAATTCGAACTTTTCCAATTCAGGTGTTACTTAAAGTACCTACCGGAACACAAGTTTTGTCGGATATGGAGCATTTTCAGCAGTACCTAAAACTTTGGTCACAGTGGCCGAATCAAGATCAATTACAATGGTGTGTTAAACAATTTCGTGAATTAGGGGAATACAATCTACCGCACTCAATTCAAATCGATAATATACAAGCTTTAATTGAAACGATTGGACCAAAAGCAATAGCACGCAGTAAACAATGGGAAGTTTTAATGCTACCCATCCTGAAATTTAATGAAGATTTATATCCGGTATTACTACGGCACATTAACTTACTGGAGACCATGCGAAAACAGGACACCGAGCTTCTGGCACAGTTGTTACCACAACTACAAGCCAGCATGGGTAATAAAATTTATTTGCGGGCATTACCATTAAAAGGTGTGGATACTAAATTTGTTGAAGATCATTTTAATCTGATAAATGATTTAGTTGATACCCTTTATCACGGTGAGGTCAGTAAATCGGGTGGACTACTTTCCTGGCTGGGGTGTCTTGATACACCCAGGAATTGGCTGTTTGTCAAACCTCTGTGTTTAACAGCGCAAAAACAGCTGGGTAATCTGCCGCTATTGCAATTACCTAAAGAAATATTAATAAATCAAAGCTTACC
>JBGMQW010000059.1:0-18170 GCA_048060815.1 Thiohalomonadales bacterium
TTACAGTTTTAAATTTATATATTTTAAATAAAATATCTTTTACACTAACATTTGCATAAATTAATAAACCATTTTTTATATGCCTCGTTTACTCGTGATTGCTTATGTCTGGCCGGAGCCAAATTCGTCTGCGGCTGGAAGTCAAATGATTCAAATGTTGAATTTTTTTCAAGAGCAGCAATATCAAATAAATTTTGCAAGTCCCGCTGCACTTAGTCCACACATGTTTGATTTAGAATCCCTGGGCGTTTCAATGGATTCTATCAATTTAAATGATTCCAGTTTTGATGAATATGTTGGAAAGTTAAAACCCGATATAGTTTTATTTGATCGCTTTATGATGGAAGAACAATTTGCCTGGCGAGTTGAGAAAAAATGTCCGGATGCCTTGCGTATTTTACAAACAGTCGATTTACATTGTGTCCGTGAGGCACGTTTTAGTGCATTAAAACAACATAGAAAAATGACACAGCAGGACTTGCTTGGCGGAGTTGCAAAACGGGAAATAGCCAGCATCTTACGCTGTGACTTATCATTATTAATATCCAGGTATGAAATGGATTTATTAATTAATGAATTTAAAATCGATAAGCAATTATTATGTCTGGTTCCGTTCATGCTGAACAATATAAATAAGAATATAATTCAACAATTTCCAAAATATTCAGACAGACAGCATTTTATCAGTATTGGAAATTTCAGGCACGAACCCAATTGGGATTCGGTATTATATTTAAAAAATACTATTTGGCCAGCTATAAGAACGCAATTACCTGAATCTGAAATGCACATTTACGGTTCCTATCCACCAGAAAAAGCCACTCAATTAAATAATAAAAAAGAAAAATTTTTTATCCGTGGTTGGGCAGAAAATGTGTTTGAAGTAATGCAACAAGCTCGAATATGTCTGGCACCGTTACGCTTTGGTGCTGGTATTAAAGGTAAATTAATAGATGCGATGTTATCCGGTACTCCGAGTATAACCACTAGTATCGGAGCTGAATCGATGCATGGTAATCTGGATAATAAATTAACGTGGAATGGAATAATCACCGATGATCCGGATTATTTTGCTAAAGCGGCTGTGGCGTTATATCAAAATGAAACTTCATGGCTGGAAATGCAAAATAACGGCATAAAAATTATTAATCGATATTACGATAAAAATAAAATTGCAGCTTATTTATCGCAACGAATTAATAGTGTACTTGCTTCGCTAGAGCAACATCGTTTGGATAATTTTTATGGTGCAATGTTACGTCACCATTCAATGAAAAGTACTGAATATATGTCGAGATGGATTGAAGAAAAAAATAAAACCTAACGGGTAAAATCTTTTGACTTTTTGCAACAAAATTCAACGCAATATTGAATAATCTTTAAATGCAGTATAAAAGATAATATATAAGTTATTGATAAATAATATTAAATTTGATTTTAAAATTACTACCAGAAATAAATTTAATTAATTTAACCCTTTTTGTTTTTTCTTACGTTTACACCCCCCAGTTATACAAATTTTAAACTACGGGAGTTAAATATGAAGAACAAAACAATACTAGCGGTTTCTTTTGTTGTTACGGTAATGACACTATCAGCATGTAGCACGGCACAAAATGAATCAGGAAAAATAACAACTGAAGAACAAGTCCAGCTAATCTCCAAAAAAGATCAGCCAGGCACACTTAATAAAAACAACACAGTACAGAATAAAGTTTCTGCAGATAAATCAATTCAGCCTGAGATGGAAGTGAAATTATCACAATCTGTCGCATCAATACCAGTGATGTTAAAAAGAAAACAGGAGTTATCAAAACAAGGAATTATACAAACAAGACAAATTTCTCCGATTGCTGCTTATCAGGATAATATTTCTTATATACAATATCCTCAAGAACAGCTTAATACAGAAAAATATGCACACCTGGATCAAAACGCGATTAAGCGAGTTTTGGAAAATCCAGTGTCGACATTCAGTATAGACGTGGATACCGGCTCTTATTCCAATATGCGTCGCTTTATTAATTCTGGTAGTTTGCCACGCCGTGATGCTGTTCGTGTTGAGGAATTAGTGAATTACTTTAATTACCAATATCCATTACCGGAAAATAACACTCCTTTTGGTGTGACGACAGAAATTGCGCCAACCCCCTGGAATAAAAATACTTACTTATTACATATTGGAATTAAGGGTTTAGATATTTCAAAGAAAAAATTACCAGCCAGTAATCTAGTATTTTTAGTTGATGTGTCAGGTTCAATGCAATCGGTAAATAAACTGGGTTTACTCAAAACATCATTAAAGCTATTAACAAAACAACTTCGATCACAAGATAAAATTTCACTAGTGGTCTATGCCGGTGCATCGGGTGTGGTACTTGAGCCTACCGATGGTAATAAAACAGCTACGATTAGCCGGGCACTTGATAACTTAGCAGCAGGCGGTTCCACCAACGGTGCTGCCGGGATCAAACTTGCATATTCTGTTGCAGAACAGGCATTTATAAAAGGTGGAATTAATAGAATAATACTGGCCACCGATGGTGATTTTAATGTTGGTACAGTAAATTTTGAGGCATTAACAGAATTAGTCGAGCAAAAACGAAAATCGGGAATTAGCTTAACAACATTGGGATTTGGTTCAGGTAATTATAATGACCACTTAATGGAACAACTTGCAGATAAAGGTAACGGTAATTATCACTATATTGATACTTTAAATGAAGCTCAAAAAGTTTTAGTTGATGAGATGAGCTCTACTTTACAAACAATTGCAAAAGATGTGAAAATTCAAATCGAGTTCAATAAAACCAAGGTTGCTGAATATCGTTTAATTGGTTATGAAAACAGAATATTGAAGCGCGAAGATTTTAATAATGATAAAGTTGATGCTGGTGATATCGGAGCAGGGCATACTGTGACAGCATTGTATGAAATTAGCCTGGTTGGCAGTAAAGGACAATCTGTTGATGAATTACGTTATCAAAATAAATCCGAGTTGTTATTACAAAAAAATACTGTTAATGGTGAATTGGCTTTTTTAAAAATACGTTACAAAGCACCGGATAAAGATACCAGTGAATTACTTAGCTGGCCACTAAAAACAAATATGATTATAAAAAAGGTATCGAATACCTCGGATCGGTTTCGGTTTTCAGCAGCTGTAGCAGCATTTGGGCAAAAAATAAAAGGTGGACAATATATAAAAAATTACTCTTATAGTGATATTTTAGACATGGCACGTGATGCTCGGGGTAAAGATTACTTTGGGTATCGTGGAGAATTTATTAAGTTAGTAAATTTAACTAAATCATTAAGTTAACGATATGGATTATAACTAAATAATTATGGACGAGTAGTTTACATGGCAATAGCTGCTAATCTTGAGTTATCAATGAATGATGACCTGGAACATGAACAGGATGAAAATTTGATGTTGCGGTATCGTGATGGTGATGCCGCAGCTTTTGAAGTTTTGTATACCCGGCACAAAGAAATTTTATTCGGTTATTTTGTCCGTCAGTGCCCGGAACGTGCACTAGCTGAAGAGTTATTTCAGGATAGTTGGATGAGTATTATTAATTCACGAAAAAATTATGTGGTTTTGGCAAAGTTTAAAACCTATATGTTCACCATAGCGCATAATAAATTAATCGACTATTACCGACGTAAGAAAATACAGGTTACTGAAAGTCTGGATTTTGATGATAGTGATAATGAGTCGGGTGTTAATAATCTACCTGCAAGAACACAAGATCAACCTGAACAGATTATTGCAACTGAACAAAAACAAAACCGGTTACTTGAAGCGATAAAATTATTACCCGAATTACAACGCGAGGTATTTTTATTACGAGAAGAATCCGGTTTAAGTTTAGATGAGATAGCACATATTACAGGTGTTAATATGGAAACAGCAAAAAGTCGATTACGTTACGCAGTAAAAAGTTTAAAGAAAACCATTAAAGCAGGTGATTCATGAGTAATCACGAAAAAAATGAAAATAAGGATTTTGATGAATACTTAACGGGTAATTCTGAATTATCAAGCTTATACCATGGCTCAAATAATTTAAAAGGTGATACCAGCGACTACACACCTGGCCTGGAATTAGATAATATTATTTTATCGGCTGCAAAACGTGAGGTAAACGCGAAAACTGGAAAAACCACAAAAAGTTATTCAGCGTTTTCTAATAATTATTTAATCCCATTATCAACAGCGGCTTCAATTATTATTGTGGTAGCGGTGCTTGGTTTTTTTCCTGAAGAACAACCAATAGAATTTGAACCTCATTTAGTAACACCAGATGCGATTGTTGCAGAACAAGAATTACAGAAAAACCCTGGGCTGACTAGTGGAATATTGGCAGAAAATAAAAAACTGGATTCGGCATCTGTTAAAAATGAGAATACAAAAAGTGAATCTATTGGTTTAAAAAGGACAAAGTTAAAACAACGTAAAGCGATAAGAAATAAACAGTTGGCATTAAATGAGGATGTATCAAAATCGCAGGAACCACCAGTTCAAGAAGTAAAGCTATTTTCTGATAATAGTATTAAGACAGTTGCAGTTATTAATAATGACTTAATTTATGATGCAAATAAATGGAAAAATTTATCCCCGGGTGAATGGCGTAAACGTATTTTGGAGATATATCGCACACGTGGTGAGAGTGATGCAAAAGAGATTATTAATTTCTTTAATAAAAAATTTCCTGAAATAAAATTAACTATTAGCGATATTATCAATGAAAATATTAAGTAACCGCAGCGGATATTTAAGGTTAAATTTTCCATTCTTCACTATCAACATAATCAACTAGTTGTTCACTTGTCAATGGTTTGCTAAAGAAATAACCTTGAATTTCATCGCAATTTCTTTCTGCCAGAAATTGAAGTTGTTCTTTGTTTTCAACGCCTTCGGCAGTGATTTCAAGTTTTAAACTACGTGCCATGGCGATGATAGTTTCAACGATTATGGCATCATCACCATGAGTAGTAATATCATTGACAAAGGAGCGATCGATTTTTAAAATATCAATCGGGAATTTTTTTAAGTAAGCCAGTGAAGAATAACCTGTGCCAAAATCATCAATGGATATTTTAATACCACGGTCATGAAGTCTAACCAGTGCCTTTCTTGTATCTTCAATATTATCTACCAATACACTTTCCGTTATTTCAAATTCCAGATTTTTTGGATTCATTTTAGTTTCATTAATGATATTAAAAATGGTATCCACTAAATCGTCTTCTTTAAACTGATAAGCGGATAAATTAATAGAAACGCGTAAATCCGGAAAACCTGAATTTTTCCATGACATATATTGTGAACAAGCAGTACGGATAACCCATTCGCCTGCACGATGAATAAGGCCGGTTTCTTCCAGTATCGGGATAAAACTAATGGGAGGAATGTTCCCTAATTCTGAATCATGAAATCGCATTAAAGCTTCAATCCCGGAAATGGTATTATCCTTAATTCTTATTCTTGGTTGATAGTTGAGTGTAAATAAGCCCTTATCCAGTGCGAATCGTAGCTTGTTTTCCAATGTGAGGCGTTCTTCGGCTCGGTAATTTAAATCCATGGTAAAGAATTGATATTTATCACCACCGAGCTCTTTTGCCCGATACATTGCGGTATCAGCATTTTTGATTAAATTGCTGATATTCTCATCGTCTTCAGGATAAGTTGTAATACCAATACTGGCCGATATAAATAATTCGTTTCCTTTTAAGTTATAAGGTCGTCGTAATGCGATTAAAATATTTTTTGCAATTACGGCTGAATCTTCTTCGTGATCAATTCCTTCAATGATAATCGTAAATTCATCACCACTTAATCGTGACACTGTATCACCCTCTCGAATACAGCGTGTTATTCGCTTTGCGACAGTGGTTAACAGTAAATCTCCAATTTGGTGCCCATATGTATCATTAACAAGTTTAAATCGATCTAAATCGATAAATAATAATCCAAGACGCTTGTTATTTCGTTTTGATTGGCTTAATGCATGTTCTAGTCGATCATGAAACAATGTTCGATTGGATAATCCGGTTAAAGAATCAAAGTTAGCAAGCTGTGTTAATCGAGTTTCATATTGTTTTCTTTCAGTAATGTCTTTTGCAATAAATAAATATAAATCTTCTCCTGATAGTATAATTGAAGTTAGACTGCATTGTATCTGGAACGTATAACCAGTTTTGTGTTGACCTAAAAATTGTAGTTTTGCTTCATCTTGAGAGATGTTTTCACTAAAATAGGAATTTGCTATTGCGTGATGAAATTTATCAATCGAATCTTTTGAGAATAAAGTATCAATATGTTTATATTTTAAAAAGTCTTCTTTGTATCCATAAAGTTCTTCAGCAGCTGAATTTATTGATATAATATTTAATTCACTATTTAATGTAATTATGGTATCAGGAACGGTTTCCAGGACAGTTCTGTTTCGAAGTTCACTTTCCCGAAGTTCTTTTTCACTTAAATACAGTTGATCATGATAATCATTGAGTGATTGATATACTTTTTCAAACTCGGCAATATTTATAAAACTATTATGTGTTTTTTCAATTGACGTTTTCTTTCCCTTACCGATCAAATCTATTTGTTTTGATAAATTCCCAAGTGGTAAACCCAGATATTTTACAACTAAAAATAGAAATATCAAAAATAATAATAATGATGCCATTGATATGTTGAACAGGGTTTTGTTGAATAATTTATCCAGAATAACGAATTCCCGATTAATAAATGCAGTCGATTCAAAATGATCTAAAACATCTTTAAGTGGAACAGCTTGATTTATACTTGATCTGTATTTTAATTTATTAATATCCAGATATTTAAAAAATCCGGTATTTAAAGCTTCAGTCACATCAATTTTTATTACGAGAAAACCAATTGGTTTTTTATTTCTATCGACATTGATATTAGCTTGTTGATATAAGTGTGCGTGATCTACATCCAAAACAACATAGGATTCAATTTTTTCTGAATTAACGGTCAATGGCATATTTCGTTCATTTGTTTCTGATAATGGAATACCCTCTTTATCGTATAGTTGAATGGCATCATAAAAAGTGGGTGTAAAACCAGATTTTGGTGCTCGATTAATTTGCCAATATTTGTAATAGGTTGGTGTATAGAGTTGCTGTATTGTTTCATCCCATGTTGAAAATTTATTTGCAAGTGCAACAGTTGTTTTAAATAATTTTGAAAATGTATTTTTCAGTTCTTCTTTAGCCAGGATATTTGTTTTTAATACAGATTGTTTTTCAAGTGTGGATATTTTTTGGTTGGTATACCATCCTAAAAAAAACATGGTTAGAATTAACATAACAAAGAAAATAATTCCGAGGACATGAATTGGTATAGAAAAAGTAGGTAATTTTTTATTATTCATGATAAAGGCTATTTGGATATTAGTTCGTTTAAAACTTTATCATTCAAATCGAATTCGTGAGCAGTATCAAAAAAGTGATTCGCACCCTGGATAATAATTAAATTCAAGTTGGCTTTTTTTAGCAGGGAAATCCAGTTTTTGTCAACACGGATATCTTTACTGCCTAAAATTACCGATATTGGAATATTAAGTTTATTTAGTTCAGAAATAATTGTTTGCTTATCCCACCGCGCATAAGAAATATAATCTTTTGCTGGCGAAATATATTTTTTACAATAAGAAATTGGGTATTCATGAAGTCGAGTATCATTGTTTTTTGCATATTCCTGAGCTTTAGTTAAATAACTTTTAATTAGTTGTTTATCACTGGATTTCTCAACGTCAATCAGACTAGCTGTGATGAGTTTTTTTACAGATTTTGGTTTCTTTTTATTGGTGTATACCAGGATTTGTAAACTTCCAAAGCTGTGTCCAACCAGATAAATACTGGAATGTCCTTTTTTCTCTAACCACTTAACCCAATAATCAATTTCGTCAATGTCCTGCGACATGTTGTGCTGATGTATTGCCTCGCATGGTAGGCTCTTTTTTCGATTACTAATTCCTAATGATAAATTTGGCGCTAATACCGTGTAACCTTCATCACTAATTGCCGTAATAAGGCTTTCAACTGTCAAATAATCTCTTGTTTGCAAGAAACCGTGAAGAATAAAGACCGCAGGTTTAGTCTTCTTTCCTACACGATATTCCGCCGAGGTTACAAACCCATTGGGTAAGGCGTGTTTTATTGTCGCAGTATGCCCGGTGATAGAAATACAGGCTAATAGCAGGCTTAAGATTATGGATGGTTTCATGTGTGTTTTATTGCTCTAATCTAAGATATTATAAATATTAGTAATTTCTACTAATTATGAGCTGGTAATATGGTAAAACACTTGGGGGTAGAGCGCTAAAACCAGGTCATGAAATTCTACTTGGGATGAAATTACTGGAAAACTACCTGTATTTTAACATAAAGTTGGTTAAACTGCCCTTCAAAAGCTGCAGAAGGTCACTAATTATACATTCTAAAATAGATATATTCGATAATTATTATTAGAGCTACTTAATATGTTCAAATTAGTGTAATTACAAGTTCTACAATAGTACTAATTTACGGTATGCTTTGCGTTTAGAACCAGATTAAATCGTATAATTGTTAATATTATTTATACAGTGTGATTTTAATTTTAAGAAAAATGAAGGTATAAAATGAGTTCAGTATTTGTTTCAATTATAATGGGATCCGACTCTGACCTGCCGGTCATGCAATCCTGTATAAATACCTTAAAAGATTTAAAAATCACCTATGAAGTGAAAATTTCATCCGCACATCGTACTCCGGATATCACTCGTGATTATATTGCCGATGCCGAACAGCGTGGTTGTCAGGTATTTATTGGTGCCGCTGGATTAGCAGCACATTTAGCCGGAACCATAGCGGCGCATACCCTGAAACCGGTTATTGGTGTACCGATGGATGGCGGCCCATTAAACGGAATGGATGCATTATTATCAACCGTACAAATGCCAGGTGGAATTCCAGTTGCAACAGTCGCTATTGGTAAAGCCGGCGCAAAAAACGCGGCCTATTTAGCTGCTCAAATGATGGCGTTAAATGATAAAAATATCACTGATCGATTAGTAGCCGAACGCGAACGAAACGTTAAGGCGATAGTTGCTAAAAATGCTGAAGTACAGCGGCAATTATAGCGTTTAACCAGAATTTTGACGTCTAGTTGGCAACTTAAAAAAGCGATACAGGTTATAAATCAAGGTGGTGTGATCTGTTATCCAACAGAATCTGTGTATGGGCTAGGATGTCATCCTGATGATTTAGCTGCGGTGTTATATTTACTTGAGATAAAAAAAAGGCAGTTAGACAAAGGATTATTATTAGTAGCTGCAAATGTGTCGCAACTCGAACCGTACATAAATATTAATGATAAACAAACTATTACAAAATTAAAGGAAGCTACCGATAAACCCGTGACCTGGATAGTAGCCTGTAATGAAAAAACACCAGTCTGGTTAACCGGTAAACATCAATCAATAGCCGTTCGTATCAGCACCCATCCAGTAATAAACCAGTTATGCACATTATTTAACGGTGCGCTAGTATCGACCAGTGCCAATATTAGTGGATTACCAAGTGTAAAAAAAAATTGGTTGGTCCACAAACAGTTTGGTAACAAAATAGATTATTATGTTCCTGGTGAATTAGGAAGGTTTAAAAAAGAATCAGAAATAAGAAATATAAAAACGGGAGAAGTCATCAGGACTTCAAGTATATAAGAATAGGAATTAGTTATGTCCGAGATTGATATTAGTGCAGTTAAAGAATATTTAATGGGTCTTCAAGACCGAATTTGTCGTATGTTAGAAACAGAAGACGGTGGCAAGAAATTTTTAGAAGACAAATTTGATCGCCCTCAAGGTGGTGGTGGTCGAAGTCGTGTGATGGAAAATGGCGACGTGTTTGAAAAAGCCGGTGTTAATTTTTCCCATGTTTTTGGTGATAATATGCCATCTTCCGCAACGGCTCATCGCCCTGAACTAGCGGGTCGAAATTTCCAGGCACTGGGTGTGTCATTGGTTATTCATCCTCGAAATCCTTATATTCCAACATCACATGCAAATGTAAGATTTTTTATTGCCGATAAACCTGGCGCAGAATCTGTCTGGTGGTTTGGTGGTGGCTTTGATTTAACACCGTACTATGGTTTTGAAGAAGACGCCATTCATTGGCACCAGGTATCAAAAGATGCTTGTGATCCTTTTGGTGATGATGTTTACCCAAAATATAAAAAATGGTGTGATGAGTATTTTTATCTTAAACATCGTGATGAACCGCGTGGTATTGGTGGTTTGTTTTATGACGATTTAAATGAATGGGGCTTTGATAAATGTTTTGAATTTATGCGCAGTGTCGGTGATTCATATATAAAGGCATATCAACCAATAGTTGCCAAACGAAAAGACAGCGATTACGGTGACCGTGAAGTTGATTTTCAGTGTTATCGGCGTGGTCGTTATGTTGAATATAACCTGGTTTATGATCGTGGAACTTTATATGGTTTACAAACAGGCCACCGAACAGAATCTATTTTGATGTCGCTGCCACCAATAGTTAAATGGCGTTACGATTGGAAACCGGAATCGGGTTCAGCTGAAGATAAATTGTATACCGACTTTTTGATAAATAAGGATTGGTTATCTTGAGAACTTTACTCAACCTAGGGAGTAATTCTTGGAACGCTTGGTACTAAAGATTGCATTTCTACGTTGATATGTCGGGTCGAAGTAATACCTCGTACAGTACCACGATCGCACTGGTCGCTGAACCTTACCTGATCGCAATAATTTAATAGCCCACGTTCTCGCCCATAATCATACATAACCAGTTCATCTTTAATATCGATATTATAATCCTGGCATTTTTCATAATAGGCATTGAAATGGTCTCGATATTTGCCCTGACTGGCGTCATTATATCCTAGTGTACTAAAATCATTCGAGCGACACTCCGCTTCGGTTATGATGGTAGTACAACCTAGGTTTGAGATAAGTATTAATAACAAAACACTAAAATTTAAACTAATTTTACTGAGGTTTTTTACGCTAATATTCATACTTGTTTAAATAGCAAGTATTATGCCGTTCATTTTATGTTAGTTGGTTCGCTCAGTAATTCTTCAATAATTTCAATCACTTCCGGGGTATTCCATAATATAGAGCCGAATAAGGCATAACGGATTTTCCCTTGTTTATCGATAACGAAACTCGTTGGGAAGGCAAATACCTGCCAATCAAGCAGTGCTTTGCCATCAAGGTCGAGTAATATTGGAAAACTGACATTAACCCTGTTTTGCAAGAAATTTCGAATGGTTTGCTTATCTTCAGCCATATTTACCGCCAGGATTTGTAATCCAGATTTCGAATATCGTTGATAGAGTTTCTCCATGGATGGCATTTCATGAACGCAGGGAGGGCACCACGACGCCCAAAAATTTACAATGACCACATTTCCTCGGTATGAACGCAATGAGGTTTGTTGGTTTGACAGGGTGTTTAAGACTAAAGCGGGTGGAGTGGGATTTTTTGTATATTTTCGTAATGTTGTTTGTTTTTTTGTTAAAAGATTTTTAGTATTTGATTTTAATTTTGGTGGTATTGGGTAGTTAGTGATTTTTTCTGATTTTAAATAATGAATACTGGTTTGAATTGTTGCTGCAAGTTTTTGGCTTGCGCGTTGTTCATCTTTGGTCGCATCCGGTCTAAAGAAAAAACGATCACGAATCTTTGGTAAAATCGAAATATAAGGAATTGCATTTGCAGTAATTAAATGTTGTTGTAATGTCGCTAATTGCCAGCGTTTTGGCGAATTTTCAGGTTGCAATATAAAGATTGGCGCATTAACAGCATAAGTAATTGGATAGTACTCGGCATCATATCCCGGCTCAGGAGTTTTAGTAAATAAATTCGGGGAAAGTAAAATGAGCCCACCGAGTTGTTCAGAATTTAAGGAATGTTGTAACCAGTAGTAACTGGCGCGCATTGCAAGATATGCACCCTTATCATTGCTGATAATAAAAATTCTTTTTTTTGTTTTTAAATGAACTTTATTGATAAGTTCATACAAAATATCATCCGGTACCCGGTAGATACTACTTGCTTGAGTCGGTAAAAAAAGTGAACCAAATAAATCAGCAATCCAGACTTCATTTTTTGATAATTTGTTAGACAATATTTCAGCGAGGTTAAATACGGAATCCGGTAGACCATAGTCGGATGGCAGCCAAAGAATGAGATCGTTATTCGATTTATCCAAACCTGGATAAACAGTAAATGCAATATTAGTATTTTTAATTTCCAACTCAAGTTGAAAGCTTGACTTTTGTTCAGAAGCAAAAACACTGGTAACTATAAAAAAAAATACAATGTTAATTGCTGCGTTTAACCCGCCCCTGAAATGTGCTAATGTTGGTATCATGATAATATTAAGTATGAAGCAGGAACAGAATAAATGAAACCTATTGTTATTATTGGTAGTGGTATTTCAGCTTATACCGTTGCAAAAGAATTTAGAAAAATTGATGAAAAAACACCGATGCATATTATTAGCATGGACAATGCATTTAATTACTCAAAACCCATGTTATCAAATGCATTAGCAAAATCCAAAACTCCCGATGATCTGGTGATGTCGGATGCAGCAAAAATGGCAGAGCAATTATCGGTTAAAATATCTTCTAAAACCCTGGTACACAGTATTGATACTGAACAGCAAACTGTGAACCTGGCTTCTGAAGTAATACCATATTCAAAACTGGTATTAGCATTAGGAGGCAAACAAATCCGCTTGGAAATTGATGGTGATGCAGCTGATCAAATTTTGACAGTGAACAACCTTGACGATTATAAAAAATTTCGTAAAGCAATTAAAGGTAAAAAAGACATTGCCATTTTAGGTCCTGGTTTAATTGGTTGTGAGTTTGCGAATGATTTGTTACAAGAAAAATATAATGTCACTGTGATAGGACCTGATAAATACCCACTCGAAAGAATGTTGCCCGAAGCTGCAGGTAAACACCTTCAAACAGAGCTGGAAAAATTAGGAATCAACTGGAAATTGGCAACAGTTGTTGAGTCAATAAATCAAAGTGGCAAACAAATTCAATTACAGCTATCAGATGAAGCATTTGTATTAAACGTTGATGTTGTACTTTCCGCAGTAGGATTAAAATCTGAAGTATTTCTTGCAAGCGAAGCAAATATAAAGGTTAACCGAGGTATTGTTGTCGACAAAACATTGCAAACCAGTGTCGAAAATATTTATGCAATAGGTGATTGCGCTGAGATTAATGGTTTAGTATTACCGTATATAATGCCAGTAATGTTATCTGCAAAAGCACTGGCAAAAAACCTGGCAGGTGAGGTTACTGAAGTAAGCTATCCTGCCATGCCGGTTGTCATTAAAACACCGGCATGTCCAATTGCAGTTGCAACACCACCTGATTTAAATAATGGTTTATGGCAAGTCGATGAAAATGAACAAGGGGTTAAAGCGTGTTTTTATCAGTCCGATAATTTAACAGGATTTGTGTTAACCGGTGGTCGTATTTCAGAGAAACAAAGCTTGGCAAAAGACTTACCTGGATATTTTTAAAGCTTAGGGTTAATTGAGGACAGACTACTAAATTAACAAGCTTATTCGCAGTGGTGATATTACCATGACTCAATGTATAAAATGTATAGTAAAAGGGTTGGTGCAGGGCGTATTTTTTCGCGCGTCAACCCGACAACACGCCCGACAGCTGGACATTACCGGTTACGCCATTAATTTAGCCAATGGTGATGTTGAAGTACTGGCTTGTGGTGATGAAGAAAATATAACAAAATTATCAGCATGGCTAAAAATCGGTCCAGCCGGTTCGGAAGTGAAACAGATCGATTGTGATATTTATAACGGAGATATCCCCAACGATTTTAAGACAGGGTAGTAAAAAAATTTAATCAAACATCTTCAAATATAGCAACCTGGTTACGACCGGATTGTTTCGCCGTGTAAAGTGCTACATCCGCAGAGACACTTAAGTGTTCGCTATCTTTGGCTGGTGGATAACTTGCGATACCACAAGTAATAGAAACAGAAAGTTCATTTTCCAAATCGTTGAATTGCAATTTCTTAAAATTCACACATAATTTGTTGATAACTAATTTTGCATCATTAATTTCAGTTTCAGGTAATATTACTACAAACTCATCACCGCCATAACGTCCCAAAATATCTGTTTGCCGCAGTTTTTGACGCATTAGGCGAGCTAATGCTTTTAATACTTTATCGCCAACATTATGTCCATAGATATCATTAACCTGTTTAAAATGATCAATATCGATCATCACTAAACAGACTTGTTTACGGTTTCGTTGGGCACGTAAAATTTCTGTTTCGATATTTTGTTTAATACTGGTATGATTGTGCAGTCCGGTTAAACTATCTTTTACGAATAGTGATCTCAATTCACGGTAACGATTTATTCGTGTTTTAACAGCGAGAATTAAATGATCAGGTTGTATGGGTTTTGTTAAAAAATCATCGCCACCTTGTTGCATTGCTAACAATTGTGTTTTGGTATCAGTTTCTGACGATAAAAAAACAATAGGAACATCAATGTAATATTCTTGTTGTCGAATAACCGATGCTAATTCAAATCCTGTGCATTCTGGCATGTATAAATCCAGCAAGATTAATTCTGGTTGATAGTGTGTAATAGCCTCCATGATAGTTAAAGGTTTAGTTATGTAATTAGTATTAAAACCTTCATTATCCAATATTAAAGAATAAAATTTTGCTAGTTCATACGAATCATCAACGATCAGAACACGATAGGGATCACTTTCTTTAGTTGTTACTGAAGCATCAATACGATCAATGACATCTGAAATATTATAGGGTTTAATAAAAAATACATGGGCATCCGCTCTTGCCGCATTCAGTCGATTTTGAATATTGCCATCACTACAAGTAACAATGGTAAATGCACCACTTTCAATAGATTGTTTAATAATGGAATTCATTTTTACTACCGTAATATTATTAAGCAATAAATCAATCATAACAATATCGGGTGTTTCAGTAATTTGTGCTTCAGTAAATTTTTTGATATCGTCAAAAGCTTTTGCTAAATAACCATATTGTTGAAATTGATTAATGATATCAATATGCATGCTAACATCACTTTCAAGAATAAAGATGCTTAGTTTTTTGTCTGCTTTTTTTTGTAAAGATTTTCTTATTAATTCTGATTCGAAGGAAAGTGCTGGCTCATTGATTTTTTTTGTATTGATATTATGTAAAGCAGATAAAATTTCTTTGATGCGTTTCGTTGTGGGAGTATCAACGCCTTTTTCAACAATTTTTTTTACTTTTAAAAGATTTTCACCTTCACGTGCAAGTTCAGTTACCGAAGGTAAACCAAAGGTTGCCCCAGAACCTGCCAGGCTATGTAACTTACGTGTCAGGTTATCCAGTGCTAATGAATTATTTGGGGTAGTATCAAGTTCAGAAATACTTTCATCTATTTCATTTAATCGACCGGGTAATTCGTTAATAAAACTAATTTGTAATAGTTTTATTTTTTCTTCAAATGAATTTTTAGCATTCGCCATGGTGACTCAGTTGTCGAGAAAGTGCCTAAAATATTAAGTGCAGATTAAATATCGGCCAATAGAATAATATGTTTAATTTTACACTTTACGACAGAATACTATAACTTATTGATAATTAACGATAATAACCAAAAGATATAAGCCGGGGTTGCCAATAACAGTGGAAGTGAGTGTTAAACTGTATATTTTTAATCAACTTTAATAAACATAAGTGCTTCTTAGTATATTGATTTTTATAATATTATTTCTACATACCGATTCGCTATTAGCTTTGGTATGATAATGTCAGGTTAATATGTAGTGTTAGTCCCGATAAACGAAAACCACCCGGATATATGAACAACGATACTATGGATGTCTCACCAATTCTGGATCCACTTAATGACGCACAACGGCAAACAGTTTGTGCTACCAATAATCATGTTCTGGTACTTGCCGGTGCCGGCAGTGGTAAAACACGGGTTTTGGTGCATCGTATCGCCTGGTTAATGCTGGCTGAAAATGTCACACCGTATGAAATATTAGCAGTGACATTTACTAATAAAGCATCCGGTGAAATGCGGGGTCGAATCGAACAATTATTAGGTAGCCCAACCCGGGCATTATGGGTTGGTACATTCCATGGTATTGCACACCGACTGCTCCGAGCCCATTGGAAAGACGTTGATTTACCACAAACATTTCAAATATTAGACAGTGACGATCAAAAGCGCACGGTCAAACGTGTGATACGCGAAATGGATCTGGATGAAACACTTTACCCGGCTAAAGAAGCGCAGTGGTATATAAACGCACGCAAAGATGAAGCCAAACGCCCGTCTCAAATTTCTCATTATGGTGAATCTCGTACACAAGATATGATTAAAATTTATGGTGCGTATGAAGCTACCTGCCAGCGGGCAGGTCTGGTAGATTTTGCAGAATTATTATTACGTGCTTACGAATTGTTTCAAAAAAAGCCTGATATTTTACGTTCTTATCAGGAAAGATTTAAACATATCCTCGTCGATGAATTTCAGGATACCAATACCTTGCAATATTCCTGGCTAAAACTTTTAGCAGGTAATAGTGGCAAAATATTTGCAGTTGGTGATGATGATCAATCTATTTATGGCTGGCGTGGTGCGCAAATTGAAAACATCCATGAATTTTCTAAAGCTTACGCAAAAGAAAATGTTTTTCGTTTAGAGCAAAACTACCGTTCAACCGGGAATATTTTAAATGCAGCAAATGAATTAATTAGCAAAAATAGCGATCGCATGGGTAAAGAATTATGGACAGCCGATGACAGCGGCAAACCTATTTTGTTATACCACGCCTTTAACGATTATGATGAAGCTTATTATGTAGTTGATCAAATTAAAGACTGGAACGATGCAGGTGGTAAGCGATCTGAATGTGCAATTTTATATCGTTCAAATGCGCAATCACGCGTGTTTGAAGAATCACTAATACGTGCTGCTATTCCGTATCGCGTTTATGGTGGCTTACGATTTTTTGAAAGACAGGAAATCAAAGATGTACTTGCGTATTTAAGATTAATTCAAAATCGTAACGATGATGCTTCATTTGAACGTGTTGTTAATTTTCCGACACGTGGTATTGGTAATAAAACTGTTTCATTGGTTCGAGACTGTGCACGGCTGAATCAAATCTCAATGTGGCAGGCGACACACATTCAGATAGAACAAAAAGAATTAAGCTCAAGAGCTATTAGTGCGTTACAGGTATTTATTGATCTCATTGAAAAATTAGACCGAAGTTGCTCTGGTATTGAGTTATTCGAACAAGTAGAACATGTAATTCATTACAGCAACTTATTAAACCATTACGAGAAAGAAAAGGGTGAAAAAGGCCAGGCCAGAGTAGAAAATATGGAAGAGTTGGTGAATGCAGCGAAATTCTACGACGTTGATCTGGTGGACGATGGTGTAACCGAAATGGATCCCTTATCCAGCTTTTTAACCCACGCCGCATTAGAAGCCGGTGAAAAACAATCCGGTGAATGGGATGATTGTGTGCAGCTAATGACATTACATTCTTCCAAGGGGCTGGAGTTTCCGCGCGTTTTCCTCAGTGGTATGGAAGAAGGATTGTTTCCCCATAGAATGTCGAGTGAAGATCCCAAAAAATTACAGGAAGAACGTCGCCTGTGTTATGTCGGTATGACACGGGCAATGCAACAATTAACCTTAAGCTGTGCTGAGAAAAGACGTTTGCATGGTGAAGAACGATTTTCACGACCATCACGGTTTTTAAACGAATTACCGGTTGAATGTATTGAACATGTCCGAATGGTTGGTGAAGTTACCGCTTCAGTACCAATGTCACATACGCAAAATTCGTTTAATGAATACGATCAATCCATTCCTGACGAAGTCGGTATGCAATTAGGCCAACGCGTAACACATGCTAAATTTGGAGAAGGTGTTATTCTTAATTATGAAGGCGAAGGAAAACACTCCCGAATCCAGGTCAATTTCGATTCTGTTGGTTCAAAGTGGTTAATTGTAGCTTATGCTAATTTGATGGTTTGATTTTTAGCCACCAA
>JBGMQW010000060.1:0-18031 GCA_048060815.1 Thiohalomonadales bacterium
ATTAAACTTGATTCATGTGGTTTAGTATAATATTTATCAGATTCAATTATTTCAGGTAACAAATCAAGTGACTTAACTACTCCATTTTTATCAAAAGAGAAACCTCGCTTCATAACACAAGTAATTTGAGATTCTTTATTTTGAGTCCATCCAGGGTATAAACCAGCCGACCACTGAGTTTTATTTAATAATTCAAGCATAATATTCTTTAACTGTTAGTCGCATGATTGTTTTTTGATATTTCATCAAGGACTTTAAATTTATCTGACGTCCACATATTTAATTTTAGATTCAAAGTTCTATTAAAGTTTAATGACAATAAATCAAATACATCTTTACCAATTTTTCCTGATAATAGATAACTCAATTCCATTAAATTATTTTTATTACATATCTCTCCATGAATATAACGAGAATCTTCTTTCCATTTTGAGACATATTTTTTCGCCCACATCTGAGCTGATTTAACATCAGCAATTAGAGGTACGTCATCTGCCTTGTCAACATTCGGTTTTGCTTTTGAATTATTTTCAACCAATGATATTCGAGGTACAACTTTTAATTCCTGACCTGTTATTAATTGCCAAGCTGGAATAATTAACAAACTTATTCGAGGTTTTTGCAGCATCGAAAATAATATTTTAATCGATTCTGTTGTACCTAATAATGAAATCAAATAGCTACCAAACTCAGGTTTATTTTCAGAAACAGAATTAAATATAGGTAAAAATTCATTGCTACCATTTAATGCAGCTAATCGTAAATATTTTTCACGTTTTATCTCATCTGATTCAAGTTCAATTGCACGTCTGATGGCTGTTATTACATTACTGTCTTGTCTTAACATTCCACCCCATAACGAAGCATGTATAACACTGGAACCTAAATTTTCTTTCTGAACATCTTCTACTAATGATCGATAATAATTTTGAAACAATTCTAAACTAATATTATCTTGTTCAGCATGATAATTTAATACTGCACTTTGTAGTTCAGTATCTTGATGCTGTAATTCAGATTGATTAAGTAGTCCAATGGGTATTTGTTGTCCACAAAAGTGCCATATAGTTATAATTGTTGCACGTAATTCTCTGTTTTCTTCATACAACTCATTTAAAAAGCGATTAATATCTTCGTTGTAAAAAAGAATAAAGGCATCAATTAGACCTTTTGGAAAAGGGTACTCAATAAATATTTCTTTAGAAAATAAAAGAACTTCTTGTTGATGTTCTTTAATAGAAGATAAAATTCTACGGGATATATAAACAAATAAATCAGCATTATCATCTGGTTTTTTTTCGTTTTCATTAATAGTGTGGGCCAATATATGAAGATGAATCAGCAGTCTTTTTTCAATTGCGTGTTGAACAGAAGTTTGTACATATTTTTGTTCTATGCAGTTGACTCGTTGCATATACAAACTTAATGCAATATTTAAATGTGTTTCAAGGTATGTAATATCTGTTTCTATCATGTACATTTACTAACTTTAATTTAATTCAATACTGGTACCTTGTATTCTATTTAAGCCACTTGAAAGAGAATAAACTTCATTTCCGTCAATCATTATTTTTCCATTCTCTAAAATATCAATTTTTGCATTTAATGTTTTTAAAATTATACTAACATCAGAATGTAAACTTAAACTCCCATCCTCATTAACTTCAAATCCAATTGTAGGTTTATCTCCTGGAGCACGTAATTTATCTGTGACAACAAAAGTATCTGAAATTTCAAGTACAATAACTTTATCACCAGCTATTAAACTCGGAACTGAAGATGCATGAATAATATTATTATTAATTTTATAATTGTTGTCATTTTCTAATAATATTGCTTCACCATTAAAAACGTTACAAACTGTCATTATTTGAGTGTTTTTTAGATTTGTATCAGGAATACTATTAACTTTATATAGTGTTTTAGCCATTATATGCTCCAAACAAAGATTAGAATATTTTAAATATATTAGTAAATGTAATTAATTTCCACCAACACTTCCTGCTTTAATATTAATAGATGCGCTTTTAATATTTATGTTTGGCCCATCTAATAAAAGATCACCACTACTTGAGATTTGAATTTTTCCAGATGCCTGACCAATATGTATTGCTCCACCACCTTTACCAGAGAATGTAATTGATGCGCCAGCATCAATTAAAAATTTACCTGTCGGAATTAACATTTCCATATTTTTTTGTTTAACTTCTAATGAATAATTCGAGCTAACTGTAGTGATTATATCTTTTCCGGTATTCATATTTACATTTTTTTCTTCAGCCTCTAATAATATATTCTTATCAGCTGTAAGAAAAATGTCAGTAGCAGATTGTTGTTCAATCTCCTTATTTTTTGTCACTAATTGTTGGTTATTTTTTACAACTACAATATGCTCATTCCCTGATTGAATTGAATAACTATCACCGGATTCAATTAAAAGTGTTTTATCAGCATAAATTTCCATTTCACCCTTTACTGTTGCCAACCTGATATTATGCCCATTTTCATTTGCGCTTAATGTTAAAATATTATTTTTATCTTTGGTAAATAAATCTATGCGCTCATTTGATTTTCTATCTTCCATTAACAATTCGTTCCCACCCCAGGTACGAAGAATATTTTGTGACGTGTTAGCTGCTGTGACTGTTGCAGGTGTATCAGGATTGCTAATCATACCGAGTAATAGTGGTCGGTTGATATCACCATTTATACATGTCATCACCACTTCTGTTCCAGAATGCAGTGGAAAATGCATGCCATAATTTTGTCCAGTGCTTAATTGCATTAAACGGATAGCATGGCTTGCATCACCTTCTTGCTTATCAGAAATATCAAAAGGAAGTCTAATACGATATCGTCCTTGATCATCTAAATAAGCATAATCACCACCAGTTGTTTCAATTTTCGTACTAAAACTACCGTATATCATTGATATATTTTTAATTTTTGATCTGTAGTCAATACCAGCTCTAATTAATAAGACTTTATTTTGATATGTTTTCTTTTTTATAGTATCGTCTGCCGTGATACTATGTCGCTGTGAACCTTCAACCTCAACTTCAATAACCAGGTAGTCACCATTCAATTCTGAAACAGGATGATCAGTAAGAGTAAATTTAATACCAGGAACTAACCCTCTACAATCAGTATCAGCAATGTAAGTTTTACGTTGCCATTCGAGAGCTTGTTGAAAAACCTTAGAGAAATACTCACCTTGATCAATCGTTTGATAATGTGAACCATAACGATAATCTAATCCAACACTTTTAATATCAGATTTAGATTTAGATGAAACCATCAAATCAGACTCGGGAGTACGATAATTATAATCTTTTAAAAATACTTCTTCTGTAATTAGATCGCCCTGTTGTCGAATAGAAAATACCGTTTCTACACTTCTAACTTGACCTGAACGTTCCTGAAACATTAATTCATTAGGACCATCTAACATTGGAATATCATTAATATTATCATGAAAAATAATTTTTACTTTTGAGCTTGTTTGCTCAAATCGAAAATAAATACCATGGTGTGCTAATTGACGAGAAAGAAATTCAAAATCAGATTCATTATATTGTACTATATATTCGTAAATTGAGTAATTAGCAGATAATTTAAATTTATAATCAGATGCTTGAAAACCTGCATCTAATAAAATATCATCAATTATCATTGTGATATCTTTGTTTAGAAAAACGCGATTTTTTTGAATATTTTTTAATACTGATATTGGTGATGAGAATTGAATAATATACTCTTCACCACTATATACTGAACCATTTTCGATTACTGAGGTACATACCCCATGCATATATACACTACCCGCGTCCCACAGCATATCAAATTTTGCTGTTTTTCCAATAATATCAATTGACTTTATTTTAGATTCCGTTAGGACATTTATATTATATTGATAATCAAGTGACAATCCATTATTTTCACATTCAAAATCCAGGACTGTTAATAAATCATCAGGAACTCCTCTAATATTTAAAAAGAACTGGCTTTCATTCGCAGCTGCAACATCAAATTGCGGTGATTTTAAATTGCTATTTATATTATCCATAATATTTAAATCGCTTCTATATTAATTAAAATTAAGCACTGACCTCGTCATCTTGAACAGTTAATTCATCATCCTCATCCATTAAATCTGAAAATAAAACTGACATTTGACCTTTATTATCAATTTCAAGTGATAAAACATCAGGCATATTATCATCAGCCATAAATTGTAAAAGACTACGCGAAATTTCAGGTAGCAGCTGTTGTTCAATTAGAGAATTAATAAATCGAGCACCCGTTTCAGGTTGCATACATTGTCCTGCTAAATGCTGAAATACACCAGAATCACACCGCATTGCTATATTATGAGCCTTATTTATTCGCAGAGCAACAGCATCTAATTTGATAGCGACAATAGCTTGCAATGCAGCTGCATCTAATGGTCGATATGGAATTATTTGCATTCGTCCCAATAGTGCGGGAGCAAAATGTGCTAAAAGTGCTGGTTGAATAATGTCTTTTAATTCAGACATTTTAGGAGCCTGCCATGGCTCCTTAGTAGTTTCGGTACTACTTGATTCAACATCTATAAGCTGTTCATTTTCTATCTCACTTTCAGGAGGTGTTAAAGCATCAACAATTTCATTTGTGCCTAAATTTGATGTCATGATTATGATAGTATTTTTAAAATCGATTTCACGACCTTCACCATCACGCATAAAACCTCGATCAAAAACCTGATAGAACAGGTTCATAACATCTGGATGTGCTTTTTCAACTTCATCGAGAAGTACAAGTGAGTAAGGTTTTTTTCGAACCGCTTCAGTTAAAATACCACCTTCTCCATAACCAACATATCCAGGTGGAGAGCCTTTTAATTGTGACACTGTGTGTGATTCTTGATATTCACTCATATTAATAGTTATCAATGACCGTTCACTTCCAAACATTTCATCGGCAATTAAGCGAGCAGTTTCCGTTTTACCTACACCACTTGGTCCTGAAAGTAAAAATACACCAATCGGAGTTTCATCGTTAGACAAGCCTGCTCTTGAAGTACGAATAGATCGAGCAATATCACTTATCGCATCATCTTGACCAATAACACGAATTCGTAATCGATCTTCTAGTTCCATTAATGCCGTTAAATCATTTTTTAACATTTTCCCGACCGGTACACCAGTCCAATCTGAAATAATTTCAGCAATTGCCGCGCCATTTACTTCTGCTTGCACCATAGGTTCTTCACCCTGGACTTTAGCTAAATCATCTCGAATTTTTAAGGAATTTGTTTTTAGTTTAATTATATTAGGATCATTATCATCATTATTTTCATTATATTTTGATGTTAATTGATCACGATGCTCCTGAATATTACCTACTAACTCACGTTCTTTTTCCCACTGCTCCAGTTGAACTAGAAGTTTAATTTTGGTTTCTTCTAAATCTATTTCAAGTTGTTTTTTTAATGATTCATTTATAACTAAACCACTTTTTTGTTCACTTGCTAAATGATCTAACCTGCGTTCAATATACTCAATATGACTTTCAGCTGATTCTATTGATGCGGGTTTAGCCGCCTGCCCCATACGTATTCGCGCAGCTGCGGTATCAAGTAAATCAATTGCTTTATCTGGTAAAAATCGACCATTAATGTATCGACTCGACAAATGTACCGCCGTTTCAACCGCATCATCGGTTATTAAAATATCATGATGTGTTTGATAATGAACTTTTAAACCATTCAACATAACAATTGCATTTTCAATCGAAGGTTCTTCTACTTTCACAACCTGGAATCTTCTTTCCAATGCAGCATCTCGCTCGAAGTATTTTTTGTATTCTGACCATGTAGTTGCTGCTATAGTACGTAATTCTCCTCGTGCTAGTGCTGGTTTTAATAGATTTGCGGCATCACTCATTCCTGCCTCACCACCAGCACCAATTAAAGTATGGGCTTCATCAATAAACATAATAATGGGGATAGCAGAATCTTTAACTTCGGTAATTACCTGTTTTAAACGCTTTTCAAACTCACCTTTAACTCCAGCACCAGCTTGTAATAAGCCTAAATCCAATGTATGTACTTGTACCCCTTTTAGTTCATCTGGTATTGTTTCATGGACAATCCGTAATGCAAAGCCTTCAACTAATGCTGTCTTACCAACACCGGGTTCACCTACTAAAATTGGATTATTTTTACGTCGACGACTTAATATATCAATCATTAAACGAATTTCTTCATCTCGGCCTAATACCGGATCAATTTTTCCTGAAGCTGCTTTATAAGTAACATTTTCTGTAAAACGACTTAAAGCTGATTCTGCATTTTGATTTGTTGATTTTTTTGACGTTGATTTCCCCGTCTTATTTGGAACTAATATTTCATCTGCTTCTTCATTTGAAATATTAAAACGATTATCCTTTTGTGCTTCACTCGAACCTTCAACAATAACAGAATATTGGCTACGTAATTTGTCTAGTGAAATAGCATCAAGTTCATTAAAAGCTGTTCCAGGAAGCAGTGGTGATAATTGAATTAAGGAATCCAGCAACATTGTTGAACGTATACGATTTTCATCATAATATAAGGTTGCTGCTGTCCATGCACGTTCAAACCATTGAAACAATAAAGGTGAAAATGATGGTTTCCCAGTATTATTTGCCCGAAGTCGAGATAAATTCTCTAACATTTCCTGCCATAATTTATCAACATCAATTCCAAAAAAATCAAATATTAATTCAAGATCGCCGCCACCCTCTTCAAGCAATTTTATCATTACATGCTCAATTGTAATTTCGTAATGCGTTCTAGTACTTGCAAATGCAGCTGCATCTTCAATAGCATTAGCCGTACGATCATTTAATCTTTCGAGAAGTATCCGTACATCTTGATTATTCACAATAATTTCCTTTTATTTCATAGTAGTTATTAAATATTTATGCAACTTTATCAAGCTTTTCATTATCTATACTGATATTCGTTTTCACATTTTTTACAGCGAAATTTTTACCGGGAAGTCGAATATCGTAACTCGAACTTGATGCCGAACCGAGTACAGTTGTCCATCCTAAAACAACATCTTTTGCCCCAAGATATATCCCTATGCCTTTTGATGGTTCAACTTTTAATATCACATCAAAATTCATTGTTGGATCCATAAATCTATCGACTAAACTACCTAACTCACGTGCACGATTATTACCTGGTAACAATCCATTAACTTCATTACTTTGCATTGGGCCGATAACAATATCAATCTTACCACTAACATCCAGCACTTCATTTCCAAGTATACTGTTGTCACCCAGTCTTAATGCCTCGGGCCCTTCTGTGCCTAATCCTGTTTGTTCATCTAATTTAATCCACCTGGCCACAAATTGATTAATATTTACTGGAACATTACCCATAAAATCACTTAATACTCCTGACAAAGCCGTGGCACTTCGAACGCGTGAACCAATTGCACCACAATATCCCATTTCAACTGAGTCTGAGTCTGTAACTACATTACCTGATAGTGCTGCAAGATAATGCAAATAAGGAGAATCTTTATTTTCAAGATGAGTAAATGGTCGATATTTTTTCCAGGCTAAATAAAATTGTGAATATAATCGATGACAGAAGATATCAATGAATTTCCGCATAGCTTCACTGGATTCATCATCTCGGGCTATAAACTCAATAAAATAATTTGGCACTGCTGCATCAACACCATACAGCCCCATAAAATTTAATTGTAAATCAAACTTATTATTTTCACCTAGTTTACACCGGCGAATATCTGCCCCTGGAAAACTTATTTCTGATGCTGGGCGCATACGTATCCATTTATCCAAGCCATCACGCACAGTACCATGACCATGCCAGGAATCTTCTAATAATCGAATAGCCTGGAAAAACTCAAATGCAGGTGCGTTCCCTAAAACCTCGTATATTATATTGGGGAGTTTTCGCCGACTAGTGGTTCCCATTTTAATACCTTATTTGATGGATGACAGTTTACTTTAGTTAAAACAAAACAATTAATTGCAGCATACATACTAAAGAAATGATGAAGCACCATCCCAAATAAATGTATATCAGAAATTGAACGATACCTATCTTCATGAACGGTTAGTGTTATTTCTAAACCGCGCAAAATCGCACCCTTACGAATACGTTCTATAGATTCAATATCAATATTTTGAATACCATTAACCCTTCTTGAATTCTGTTCATCATTACTCCAATCATACAAACTCAAAACACGATGTAGTACATCAAGCGATGCTAATGAACTATAATTCAAGGATAAATGTGATATCAAATCCCATTGAAACCTGCCCCGCTCAGGAGGTGGATACATTATTGAAGGACGTGTTAAATTTTTGAATGAAGCATATGATGGAAAATCTACCGATGGCGTGCTTACTTGATTTTCACGTATATAGCGTCGAGGATAACTACCATTTGTTGCAGTTATTACGCAAGACAACATTTCCGCACGAAAATTTGAAATCCCTCCAACTGAAAGATACGTTTCCGGTCGCCCTGTTCCAATTATTCTTCTATTACAGTAATAATAACGACCACCTTTACGACGATGTTGAAATGTATACATCGGAAAATATTCATATTGTTCACCATTTTCTGCATCAACACCTATTACTTTATCCACACTATATACTTCTGTTCCTTCTCTGGAACTTATATCTGCAATAACCGGATACGCAGATCTTTTATGAGTTAAGTTAATTGGCTCACTTGTTTGCTCAAATAAGTTTACCGCGGGGCTACAATGAAGTAAAAAATTATCTTTAGTTAAACTATGATCCTGTGGTAGTACTCCTTTGATTTTAAAATCAATATCAAATTGTGAAGTTGAATCAGGCCAGGAAACATTTTCAATTCCGTTAATCGTAAAAAACATATATTTTTCACGAAAATTAAAAAAATCCTGTAACAAATGAAAACCATGAAAACTTCGCCCGTTAATTGGCAACATTGAAGCATCCATTTCAAAATGACTCGCTTTAATACTCTGTTGAGAACCTAACTCATATGGTTTTACCGTAGGTTGCTCTGGAAATGAAAGATGAGCTCGTTGCAATTCCCCTGTAAATTGGTGGTGTAATAACAGTGCTAATGCAGGATCAGCATGGATATGAATCTTTAACTTTGACAGGTCAATATCAGATGCGAAAACACCACTATCAAGCTGAAATGTAAATTTTAGAACTGTGCCACCACCTGAAGGTTCACTCATCAGAACTCGGGATAAACGTATAGGATTAAGCGTTACGTCTACAGTAGAACCAAATCGACAAATAACACGTTCATCCCCACTTGGAGCAGATAAAAGTATCGTACCTTTATCAATTTGTTGAGATTGTTGTAACTGCCCAATGCGTGGAATAAATTGTATAATAGTAGAAGATGGATATGGTCTTAAAAAATGAGGCCATAGTTGATACAACAAATTTTCACTAATCTCAGGAATGTCGTCATCAATATGTTGTCGTATTTGAGCAGTTAGATAAGCCATCCCTTCCAGTAATCGCTCGATATAAGGATCACGATCTTTTAACTCATTAAGGTTTAGCATGCCAGCTTGTTCAGGATAAGCTTTAGCAAATTCCTGGGCTGATTCATGTAATAATCTTAATTCTGCTTCGTAATATTCTCGCATAACTTTAATTCTTTATTGCGCCCTCTTCAACACGAGCATAACCACCGGACATAAAATATGTTTCAAACTGAACATATTGACCTGATGCTAAACGTGCATTAACTGCCAGGTGTAATATACAATCCATACCACTCATTGGTTTGTATAAAACATCAACTTGTTTTAAGCGAGGTTCATATTTAAGAATGCTTTTTCTAATAGCACCCACCATATCATCAAGTGAGTATGGGAGTTTTTGGTACATGTAGGAAATATCAGGTAAACCATAATCGGGGAGATGTTCCATGGCACCCAAACGTGCATTTAACAAACGTGTTAAATGATCCTTGATGCTAACGGTTATATCATAATTAGATGCTATGTTAGAAATTGCACGACCACTTGCATATTCCCCAGTAAGTATTTCAAACAATGCATGATGCATAATGACAGCGTCCTATTAAGCAAAAAGGGTAAGATTAAACTTACCCTTTTCCACTAATTACTGTTAGCCGTCAGCTTTATTCGACCATTGATCTATTACTTGTATATTGCCATCTAAAAATGTCCACTTGATTGTATCATATTTAAATGCAACTGATTCAAGATGAGGGAAACGTTCAAAATCCAAATCCTTACAATTATGCATTTTAGGTGTAACATTCGTTATTTTTACATTTTGTAAGATATGGCTGAAATAAGCAACTTCTTCACCGCCACTATTTATCTCATACCACAAAATTTCGACTTCTTCTAAGGTTTTTCCTTTTGCACAAGCCTCGTATAAATATGGTGAAGCTTCATCAAAACCTTTAGTTACTACTAGTGGTTCATGTTTTCGAGTACTAGTAATTTTTCCTTCCATAGTATCAGTAGGTATACGAAGTTCGTGATCAAATGCGATAACTTCAATACTACCCTGACGACCATCAATTGCAACACCACCTTTAATTTCAACTGACGATGTAGGCGCTGGATCATCCATTCCTGATTTAATCCACATATATGCTGGTATAGCCATTGTAAAACTCCTTCTAATTATCTTGCAAGATTATAGTGACAATACACAATTAATTCATTTAATTATGAATTGTCTCCCTCTAATACCAAAATGGTATTCGTTTATTCATACTAAACATCATGTTTAATACGAAATCAGTGTACGATTATTTCATCATACGTGTTTAATTTATAGTAACAGAAAAAATATTTTTCCCCTATATGATTATGTCAAAATTCAAATATAATTAATCCTTTTTAGGCATTTGAGCAACTAGTGACAAGCTAATATCAACACCTTCAATTTGGAAGTGAGGCATTACAAATAAAGAGACACTATAAAATCCTGGATTTGAAGGGATTTCTTTAACTTCAACTTTCGCATCACGCAGAGGGTGTGTCGCAATTAATTCTGTCCCAGGATTTTTTTTCTTTGTTATAAGAGTTTGTATCCATTCATTCAATTCACTTTCCAGTGCTTCTCTATCTTTAGTTGAACCAATATTTTCACGTTGTAATACTTTTAAGTAATGCGCCAATCGTGAAACCAGAAATATATATGGTAATCGTGCATTTATTCTACTATTAGCGGTAGCTTCCGGTGTTGTATATTCGGGTGCTTTTTGTACAGAATTTGCTGAAAAAAAGCATGCATAATCACTATTTTTATAATAACTCAACGGTATAAAACCAAGGTTCGCAAATTCAAGTTCACGTGTTTCCGGAATAATAATCTCAGTCGGTATCTTACCTTGCAATCCTCTACCAGCATCGTATAAATGTATTGGTAAATTCTCGACTTTACCACCGGCTTCTGGACCACGAATATTTACACACCAGCCATTTTCTTTAAAACTATTGGCCATGTTTGCTGCAAATGCAAAACTTGCATTTCCCCACAAGTAATTTTCACTGCCTTCAGCATTCACTGTTTCTTCATAATTAAAAGAACGGACAGGGTTGTTATCACGACCATAAGGTAAGCGTAATAAAAACCTTGGTAACGTCAAACCAATGTAACGCGAATCTTCTGATTCACGAAACCCTTTCCATCGGATGTATTCAGCTTTATCCATGTACGTACTTAAATCATGAATTTTAGGAATGTCATCAATCTGTTTTTTACCAAAGAATTTTGGTCCTACGGTACCGAGAAATGGACAATGCGCAACTGATGCAATACGAGATACTTCTGTAAGTAATGCTATATCTTGAGCAGTACTTTCAAATTGATAATTTGAGATAATAGCAGTAACAGGCTCTCCACCAGGGGTATCATACTCGTCAATATAAACATGTTTATATAAACCGGATTGCGTTGTATCAGGAGCTTCTTCAAAATCTTCACGCATCTCTTCTTTACTGACATCTAATAATTCAATTTTAGAATTCTTTTTAAAGTCGGTACGATCTACTAGATATTTTAAGCCTTTCCAGGTAGATTCAATTTCCTGAAATTTTTCGTGGTGTAAGATCAAATCAAGTTGTTTACTTATCGTAGCATCAATTCCTGCAATATAACTATCAAGCAATACTTTATCAATTTTCTTGATCGAAGAACTTGATTTTGTAATTACATCAATAAATACACTTAATGCTGCAGTTAAACGTTGATTTGCAGATGTATCTGCCATACCTTTCATATCACTAAAGGTATTTAACTCCAGGCCTTCTTCAACTGGCGTTACATCAACAAGCTTACATAAGCGCGCATAAATATTTTCATCTTGCTGCTCTTCAACTTCAGTACTTGAGCTTTTTGAATGTTCCTGAATTGCCATATCCTTCTCCTAAATCTGCATTACGAATCTAAATTCGTAATTACTCATCCTATTTAATAAAATTATTCAGTTTCTGAAGTTGATTTTTCTTCACTAACTTCAGTTTCGTTTGAATTTGCATCTGGAGCAAGTTTTTCAAGTTCTGATCTTAAATCCTCAAGCTCCGGTTGATTTTTGATAATTTTCTCTAGTTCTTTTCTAAATGTGCCATTATCTAGCAAATTAGACTTTAGATCTTTTAGTAAATTACGCATTGATAATAAATTTTCAAGCTGTGGAATTTGTTTAACAACACTCTCCGGATGAAATGCTTTAAATGAATCGAATTCTAATTTAACACTTATTTCTGTATCATCATTAGCAATCACATTATCTACAGTATATTTAGCTTGTGGTGATAATTCATTCAACACAGACTCAATATTATTTTTGTTTATATCAATACGTTCACGATGCGCTAATTTTCCTTTAGTTTTACCGCCACTAAAATCACCTACACTTAGTAACTTCATTGGTAATTCAAGTTTTTTGCGTGCACCACCGGTTTCAACATCTAATGTGATATTAACACGTGCTTTTGGAATTTCTTTTTGAAAACTATCAGCCATTTTACTCTCCTTATATATGCCCTGTGTTTAACGGGCTCCTATTAACAATTATTTTCCATTTATTTAACCGGTAAAAATAATATTCATAATACGCTCAATGCCTGCTGAATATCAGTTTTACATATTTGATTTGAAATAGATACTAACCTTGCTTCATAAATAATTTTGTCATCGTCATTCGCTGTTACAAGCATGGCACGAATTGCATTTTGAGTATGCTTAAGTAAAAATATATGTAGCGTACTATCCCACATTGAAAGTGAGTATTGTTCAGCTTTTTCATTTAAGTCATCAAGTACCGGCAACGCCAGCTCGGGTCTATTATCCTCCATACACATAATAGCCATTTGCAATTTCATTTTAAATCGTTGCTTTTCCGTATATGCGTTATAACTTGAAAAAACTGCCAAACCTTCTTGTAAATTTTTACTCTCAGCTACATTGCGTGCCTGTTTAATTGTTTCATCTAGTGCTTCATCGAGTTCAAGTTGCAAACTTGTACCACCTCCTCCCATTGAAGCTACTTCATCTAACCATATCTTGGTATCAGCCTGAACAAACGGTGTGTCATCACTAAACGTTAAGTCTGCAATTCCAGTTAATCTCTGCAGCAAAACAGCGGTTTGTAATGCAATAAAATTAGAGACATCCTCCCGGTGCATATTTTTTGCTGCATTGTATGCTAAATATTGTATATCAAGTAAAAAATTACCACCCGGTTCAAACATCATTGCTTCACATTTAATTAAAGCTGTTTTATGATCTCCTTTAGCAATAAGTTGCTTAATACCACTCACTCCTGTATTTCGAGGAGCCGACAATTTAGTCTTACCCTTTTCATTTAGCGGTAAACTTACGAAACCCCAGTTAATTCCTCGATTAATTCCAATAGCTTTAATATATTGTTCACTAGACATTAAATGGTTAATTAAAATATTTGCTGTATTAACTACATCCTTATCCGACTGAATTGCACCTACTGTAGTTGTAGTCGAACTACTTGTCGAAACGGTACCTGAACTTGTTTTCTTCTTGGCATCTACTACTTGCTGAGCTTTATTTTTTTTTGTTTTTGCGATTTTTTTTAATTTATCAAGCCAAGAATTAAAAATAGTAATTTCTGGAATCGTAACATCATCTTGTTCAGACAATCCATTTTTCACCAAACTATTAAGTTTAGAAACTAAATCAGCAATTTCATCAAGTTGATAAGGTTCAACATCATTCTCTTTACTTTCCAGATAAAATAATAATTTCTTATTATTCAACCATGTAATAGCAGTAATCTTTGCGTTTATTTTTTGAGGGTAGCTACTCTCAAAATAATCTTCAAGTAATTGAACATAAACTCGTAAGCCAATAACTAACCCTTTAACACCTTCTAAATAAACTAAACCTAATAGTAAATAACCTGCAACTCGCAAATCTTTTGCTTCATTTGTTAATATAGAAATTGCTTCATCAATCACTAGCTGATAATCAGTATCCGCTAATTTATCAATTTCTTGTTTAATTGCTACAAAACTATCACTGTAACGTGGATCATCACCTTCCGGATTATCGGAGAATGGATCAAAAGTATTTTCTACCCAATCAGGAACATCGGTAGTACTTTTTTCTACACGCTTTTCTCCATCCAAAACTACATCAGATTTATCTTCTATAGCATCTGTTTTATCTGGATTATCAATTACCGAGGTATCTGTCATATCGTAGTACTCATTCGTTACATTAACACATCATGTGAACGCCACTGTTGTAAGGCATCCAATAAAGTCATTTCATCCTGATTAACCAAGTGTGTCATTTTACTCATATCACCTGTACAACTTTCCATTTCAGTTAAAATATCAACTACATTACTATCCTGTTTACTAGAATCAACTAAATGTGAAAAATAAGAAGCAGATACGGGTTTAAAAAATATCGTTAATCTGGCTGGAAACGATGGTGCAGGATAATTCCAAAAATAATGAGCACTCCAGGTTCGACTACTCAAAACTAACTCACAAAGTTGTAACCAAAATGTAATATATTGTGTTGAATTAATTTTTGTAGATAACGGTAATCTTATTCCCCAATGTACTCGTGAGGGTGAGCGCCTTGCAACCGTTAGCAAAGTACTTATTGTAGTTTTAATTAATGCAGTGCGTTGCTCAAAATCTGAACCTGGTAACAAGTCATTCCAAAAATCAACCATAAGATGTGATTTCAACAATTCCATGGTATTATCCAGTAATTTTCCTTTAGTTAAATTGTGATTAATTTGTTTAGTGGACTCTATCGATTTGGTTACATTAACCATCGATAATCCAGTCCAATCCTGAATCATCAGGTTGATGACCGCATCATAATAATCGCTATAAGAATGAACCAGCAATGATTGTAACTCTGTATAAACAGGGTTATCAATTGCAGCAAATCCACAAAATGGATAATGACGACCACTACTATCCTGACTTGGGTTGATAACACCAGTAATAGTTCGACACCCTTCTCTACCGGTGAATACAAATTTATGTATCGGAGACTCTTTGAAAGTATGTTTCCATTTATCACCAAAACGGCGGTTTAATAATGATACGCCTTCATGTATCCATTTATCGAGTGCAATTGTTTCTCGTATTTTAATATTATATTTAATAAATTCAGGCTGAACTGGTAATTTTCCAGTGCAACCGACAATATCTTGTCTGACCTCTCGCTGTATTGGTTTAGTTTCCTTATTAAATAATCCAAACATGACTAATTCCGTCTTTTATTTTCTGAGGAGTTACTGGAACTCAATTTTTTTGGTAATGCAAAACTAGATAACACTCCGGGTCTAAATAAATTATTAAATTTATCAGCCTTAAGCTTGAAATGAATTTTAACTGGTTTTGAATTAAAACTGTCTATAGTCCAAACAGTATTGTACTGAGTACCACGTTCTCGGGTCATTTTTGCTTTTCTAAATAAGTGAAAAACGCCCCATACACCAACTTCTTCAATCTCGGCACGAACATTTCGTTTATCAGAAATGCCAACAATTCTGGCTCCACTTTGTTCACTATCACCAGGCCATTTAAAATTTTTCCATTCCTGAGGACCCATTCGATAACGGAATGATTGCCCATTTGTTTCCATAATTATTTCATCCAGCCCTGATATTGGAATTGGATATAAAGAGAAAGTTAAATTAGGCTCATCATTACCACGTCGAAACAAACCGCTTGATATGCTATGCCCTTTTTTTAAAATAGCAAAAAATGATTCATTGAAATTAGGACCAATGCCAAGCCAATTACGTTCTTTCCAGCTTGAAGTTCGTTTTACTAAATAAGGCGCAAGATCATTATTTACAAACGACCATAAAATCCCGTCTTTAGGACGAAAAAATTCTGCAACATCATCTAAAGGTGCATCTGGTCCATTATTTGAAAACGGAAATTTCCCTCGAATACGATCTTCAAATTCTCGTACAACCATATTCTCCCATTTATATTGCACTTCTTTCATTGCAACACGCATTATAATTTTCCAGGAATTCTGGATAGAATCCATTAAAAATAATTGCAAGGTTCTACGTGTTCGTACCTCATTGCCATTAAGTAATCCAGTTGTTGTAACCCAACTTTTGTACATTTCGTTTTTACCACCGGTTCCTCCTAATATACTCGATGCGAAAATTTCAGATTCGCGTTCCATTTCACTTGAGGCTCTAATACGTTCCATTTCGGCTTGTAACCCTGCAAGACCAGCTAAATATTGATTCATTAATTCACTAACAGTACGTTTGTCACCGGGATCAGTAAATCGTCGCATATCATGAAATGGTCGATCTAACTCTTTTACATACACTTTTTGAATGACTTTTTTCTTTGCTTTGTCTTCAACTGACAGTGTTGTAATAATACGTTTACCATTTTTATCCCAGTTTATTTCTTCAAGATTAATATTTGTTCCAATCATTTTAAACGTTTCACCAATTGGACCATCAGATCGTGACAACAATAACAGTTTATTAGCTGCATCACTGATGGTTGCAAATCGTTTGACTCGAAACTCTTTAATGAATTTGAACCATACAGAAACATAACTTCTAAAATACATATAACGCATATCGCGGGTTAATTGTACTAATAAGGCTTCGTCTACTTGAGTTAATGATTTATCATCTTCAGATAAAGCTTTAATTTCTGTGCCAAGAACCCAATCACCCCGGCTTGCGGAATTTACTAATTCCCATATTTCATGGGATACAAAAGTTTCCCAACCTTCATTGGTATAAAAACCCGGTATTTCCATTTCATTTGATAAATAATTATTTCCAGAGACATTAACTAATTTCTTAAATGACTTTTTAGGTAACTCGACATAAGCTTTATTTTTTAACTGTGCATACAAAACTTCTGCATTTGGTGGTGTGCGTAAATTTAGTTGTGCTTTCTTGACTAACGACTTATTTTTACTCCACTTGGAAGCATACAAATCATTAGTTTCTGGTAATTGCATATGATCCAGATAAAGCAGCACCATTTCCTTAATATATTTTTCAGGTATAATATTTAAATCTTTTGAAGTTTCTGCTTTTGAATTAAACTTAACTATGGCCTTCCAATTTTTATTTAATACCGGAGAAGCTTCTGCAACATCGATATACACTGGATTAGTTAACATTAAGTATGTTTTTAAAGTATTATAATATCCAACTCTAAGCTTGATTTTTTCCTTTTCTGACGCTGCTTTTTTCCATCGACCACCATATTGAGTAATTGTTTTTTCTAATAATTTAGAGACCGACTGTAAAAAATTTTGTTCCATTGACGAAATAATAACACCTTCAAGAGGTATTATTTGTTCACTGCCTTTATAAACACCTAACTTTGCATACCAGGGGTTTTTTTCGTCGTATTTTTTTAATTTTTCATAATGCGAATAGACATTACGTAAAGCAGAATAATAATCAGTGTAATTAATAGTTTTTTCTTTACTAACATCGTAAAGC
>JBGMQW010000061.1:0-11379 GCA_048060815.1 Thiohalomonadales bacterium
GCAACGACAGATGCGGGAGCGGTTTATGTGTTTTCACGTGCCACAACGACAAGTGCGACTAGCTGGGCGCAACAATCTTATATAAAAAGTAGTGATCGAATTAACCCGACTAATCCGGCTTACCCGAAACCACAAGATTACTTCGGCTTCTCTCTAGCGTTAAGCGGTGATGGTAGCTCGTTAATTGTTGGGGCTTATGGAATCGATGAGATACCTAATATTACAATTGATTCAGGTGGTGCATTCTTATTTACAAATGACGGGAAGGGTGTTTGGTCACAAAAAATACGTATAACTGCTTTTGACACACAAATGCTTTATCGCTTTGGATGGTCAGTTGCAATTAATGATAATGGCACAATCATGGTTGTTGGTGCTACATCAGCGACTTTCAAGAGAGGTAATGTAGCAGGAGGTAAAGCTTATTTGTATCAAACAGGCTTAACAGGTGGTTTCGCAAGTAGGATTCTTTTCGGGGCATCTAATCCAAATGACAGTGATAACTTCAGTGTAGTGTCTATTAGTGGTGATGGTCGCACTCTGGCTATTGGAGCTTCAGGTGATAATGGTAATTCAAAAGGTATTAACAATGCTTTGAATAATTTTGCAGCGAATGCGGGGGCGGTGTATCGGGTTGATATCGTATTAGATCAAAAAACTGGTACTATTTTTTTGAATTCTCAATCCTATACCTATATTAAAGCAAGTAATACTGATATAGATGATTTATTCGGAAGCGCAGTGGCACTAAGTGTCGATGGTAGTACTCTGGCGGTCGGTGCTCCGGGTGAGGCCGGTGCTGCTACTGGCGGAACGAGTAGTAATATAATCCCGGATACCCTAAATGCAGCCGCCGGTGCAGGTGCAATTTATTTATATTAGCTTAAATATTTAATATAGTAATCATACGCTCATAGCTTTAGCTGCGCCCGTTTTACTGCAGCTTTAACTTGTTCCGGTGCTGTACCGCCAACATGATTTCGTGAAGCAACTGAACCTTCTAAAGTTAATACTTCATAAACATCGTCTGATATCAAATCAGAAAATTCTTGCAACTCTGTTAATGATAACTCGGCAAGATCTTTTTGTTGCTTGATTCCATAGGCTACTGATTTGCCCACGACTGAATGCGCATCTCGAAACGGCATACCTTTTCGAACCAGATAATCGGCTAAATCTGTTGCGGTAGAATATCCTTTTGCTGCTGCAGTGTGCATCACTTCTCGATTTACTGAAATATTCGGCATCATGTCTGCGTAAACTTTTAAACAGTCTTTAATAGTATCAACTGTATCAAACAATGGCTCTTTGTCTTCCTGATTATCTTTGTTATAAGCTAAAGGCTGTCCTTTCATTAAAGTTAATAACGCAACTAAATGCCCTTGTACTCTACCGGTTTTACCACGCACTAACTCTGGCACATCTGGATTTTTCTTTTGCGGCATAATACTTGAGCCGGTACAAAAACTATCACTAAGTTCAATAAAATTAAATTGTGCTGAACTCCACAAAATTAATTCTTCAGAAAAACGTGATAAGTGCATCATTAAAATAGCTGCTGCAGAAACAAATTCTATTACAAAATCGCGATCGGATACCGCATCCAGAGAATTCGCTGCAATTGAATCAAAACCCAGTAACTCGGCAGTGTAAGTTCGATCGATTGGGTAGCTGGTGCCGGCTAATGCGGCTGCACCTAATGGCATAACATTTACTCGATTTCGACTATCCTGAAATCTTGCGTTATCCCGAAATAACATTTCACACCAGGCTAATAAATGGTGACCAAAAGTAACAGGTTGCGCGGTTTGCAAATGTGTGAAACCGGGCATAATGGTCGATGCTTCATTTTCAGCTAACAACAATATGCCCTGCTGCAATCGTTTTAGCTCAATCAAGACTAAGTCTATTTCATCGCGCAGATACAAACGAATATCAGTAGCGATTTGATCATTTCGAGATCGTGCAGTATGTAGTTTTTTGCCAACTACTCCAATTTTGTCGGTCAATCGTGCTTCAATATTCGTGTGCACATCTTCAAGTTGTATCGACCAGGTAAAATTTCCATGCTTAATATCATTGGCAATTTCTTGTAGACCATCAATAATTAACTGACATTCCTGCTCGGTCAATACTCCGATTTTACTCAACATTTTAGCATGAGCGATTGAACCGATTATATCATGGCGATACAAACGTCGATCAAAATTCACTGAAGCTGTAAATTCCTCTACAAAAGCATCGGTGAGTTGACTGAAACGCCCATCCCATAGTTTTTCGACATTGTTTTCCTGGTCAATTTGATCTGATTTTGAACTACTCATAAGATTATCTCTTTCTCTGGCTTCTATGTACTTGATTTTAAGCTAAAATAATGTGGACTAGTAACATCCAAACTGCATTTAACTTATTATACTTATAGTTAATGCTGAATAGAAGGACGTAATACCATTGCAAGCACAACCAGACAAGAATGAAGTATTTCTTCCAAATTTTTGCGCTATTCGGACTATATTTTTGGTTGTCATTATTGGTCAGTTATTCGCATTTATTTTAGTGCTACTGCCAGTTGTACCAAGTTCTAAAAATATCTGGAGTAGTCTGAGTCTGGTATCACTGTTCGTACAATGGACCGGTTTAAGCAGTTGTGCGATTATTTGCTTAATTCGACCCAAGATTGCGCGTTTTAGTCATTTAACTGCCAGCTTAATTGTATACTCGTTACTGCTTATTATGCTGGCATTGATTAGCGAAGGCGCTTATTGGTTAGTGTATCCTTTTACTTTATTTGATTATCCCGATTGGCATGTTACCTATATTATTCGAAACTTGACCATTGGTGCCATTATCTTTGCAATCGTTTTACGTTATTTTTATGTGCAACATCAATGGGCTCAAAAAATCAAGACCGAATCTCACGCCCGCCTTGAAGCACTGCAGTCACGTATCAGACCGCATTTTTTATTTAATAGTTTAAATACCATCGCCAGTTTAACGCGAATTGACCCAGCTCGAGCCGAAACGGCAACAGAAGATTTGGCCGACTTATTTAGAGCGACCTTAAAAGATGCGCATACTCGAATTGCTCTCAGTCAAGAGATTGATTTGTGTCGTCGTTATTTAAACATAGAAAAATTACGTATGGGTGAACGACTTGAAGTTCAGTGGTCTATCGATGATATCCCCGGCGATGCATTGATTCCACCGCTAACAATCCAGCCTATCATCGAAAATGCGATTTATCACGGTGTTGAAAATAACATCGAGAACAGTGTAATAAAAATTTCAGGTTCCATTAAAAATAAAACGATTACTTTAACGATATCAAATCCAGTATCGAGTGACTCTCAAAACCAAAAAGCACATCATAATAAACATAAAGGTAATCAAATGGCAATGGAAAATATTCGTCAACGTCTTGCCGTATATTATGGTTCGCATCAATCGGTATCAATTGAAGAAGACCAGGACAATAAACAATATCTGGTGCATATTCAATTTCCGTACCTGAATGTGGATGAACCTGACTAATGAAAATATTAATAGTTGATGACGAAAAACTGGCATGCCAACGTCTAGAACTCCTGATTAAAGAGTTAGACATTGGTGATATTGTTGCGTTTGCCCACAATGGTAATCAAGCTTTACAAGAAGTAATTAAACATCAACCCGATATTGTATTACTCGATATTCGTATGCCCGGTATGGACGGTATTGAAACAGCGCAACATATTAATACCATGGAAATACCTCCAACTGTTATTTTTACTACAGCTTATGATGATTACGCTTTAAAAGCTTTTGAAACACATGCAATTGATTATTTATTAAAACCCATTCGAAAAGAAAGATTGTATGCAGCTATTAACTCGGCAAAAAGTGTTACGCGATTGCAACTAAGTGAATTACAACAACAATCTAAACCATCGTCACGACAACACATAAGTGCGCGGGTACAAGGTGATATTCGACTTGTTCCGATTGATGATATTCTTTATCTGCTTGCAGACCAAAAATACATTACTGTGGGTTACCAACAAAAACAGGAAACGAGTGAAGTTTTAATTGACGAATCATTAATATCCCTTGAAAAAGAATTTTCCAATACTTTTTTTCGTATTCATCGCAATGCCCTTATTGCAATAAAATACATTGAAGCCCTGGAAAAAGATCCTTTAGGACAGATGAAAGTTAAATGTAAAAATTGTGAAAAACGATTTGATGTTAGCCGACGGCATTTACCAACATTACGGAAATTGTTAAAAGATTGAAATTAATCCATTTTTGAATTTTTAATTAAATCGATATTTGTGATACCGTACTATTCCGGGTATTAAAATAAGGTTTAATATACTCATAAAAATACAATTAACACTTTACAATGAAAAAATTAGTTATATTATTAATTACCAGCATATTATGCTCGTGTAGTATCACTGGAGATACTGTTTACTTTTATACCGGGGGGAATGAATTTTATCCGGTAGTTATTAAAGTATTTGAAAATCATAATATTTATCCAAATAAAATTGATATAGTTAATAATGAATTTACCTCAGACTACATTTACCAATCTAATTTGGGGGCCAGAGTTCGTTATAAGACAAAAGTAAAGTTTAAAAATAATGCTATTACTGTCAAATTATATAACATACAACAATTCAGTTTTGATGTTGATACCTGGTTAAATGAAGATCGATTCCTGTATTTCGATGAAACTGCATTACCCAAAAAAATAGCAGATGAAATTAATGCTATTTTAAATAATCAAAAAATATACGACCAGGTAAAAAAAGAAGTCTATAATAATTTTCTTTTTCATTATTTAGTCATTAAAGATTTATCTAAAAGTCAAACAGATAGATGGGTAAAAAATCATATGTTAGGACGTAGATATGATTTGAATGTCACTTTAAGTAAGTTTGAAATAAATAAAACAGGAAAGTTACCTAACATGAAATATGTTGCCGAGTTTACCAATACCGGAATATCAAACTTTAACGATCTTTTTGTATTCAATTATTTTACGAATAGTGACAAATATTCAGGCATTAGCAATAAAACTCAATTAAAAATAACAGGCAAATTGTTGGAGTCTATTGATATTGCTGATTTATTGATTAACTCATCACACGTATTCCTGGTTGACGGCTAAATACAACAGGAATAATGATGATATTGTGATTTTAAAAACTAATAAAACCATTGAGATAAAAACCAGAAACTCTTACATCAGTTTTGATAACATCATTATTAATATTTATCTGAAATCGACGATAACCAAATTCTACACCTACATAGGAATATGTTTGATATCGAGCATAAGCCATTAAGTCATACAAGTATGCTCGGTTGATACCGATAAAACTACTATTAATACCAAGTGTTAATGCTGTTAAAGGTAAATCAGTTTCATAACCAACATAAATCATCGGTATTGCCGCATCAAAAGAATCGTAGGCGTAGCCTGAGGTGGGTTCTGAAATTGAAATTTGACCGTTAAAATCTTTTACGGTTATTCCTAAATCCACTCTATTATCATTATTAATTACTTTCCAATACAATGATGCTTCAAGGTGATCAAAATTTAACGTAGAATTTATTTTTGAATTTGCAAAATATTCGATACCTTGATAGATAAATGTTCTTTTTAAAATACTATTTCCATTTGCCCTGATATTGGATCGACCGATGCGCATATTCGGAATAGATGAAATGTGTTGCTCTAAATAAACCAGGAAGAATGATTGGAGAGTATTGCTTAACTCTAAATCGTCTTTTATATTAATACTATCCTCACTACTTTTACTGTCAGTCACATAGCCCTTATATTCTGTTCCCCAAAAACCAGCCGTTACACGTGCACCTAGTTTATTAGCATAAACATCAAATGGTATCAGTAATAAAGAAAAAAAATAGAGTGTAATTAATACTGAAGAAAATATGTATTTTACTACCATGACTTTACTTAAATAGTGTTTTTAGTTTTTGATTCTACTTTAAATGGTTGTTAAATAAGGGTCATAAGTAGCATATTGACTGCTTAAATCAAAAAAAGAGTCAATTTATAGTATGTCTAAAAGGAGAAAGGATGAATACAAAATTTTAACAATTAACCAGATCAGTTCTATTCATAATTAATGCCTTGAAACAAATAGATCCTCATATAGAACAAATGTCTATACACACCCATAATAAAGTGTTAGTGACAATGCAATTGAGAAGAATACTCAAAAAGTTGAGTTTTTATGGTTAACTTTTAGAGCATTTTAAGCTATGAAATAGCCAGTAATTTTTCCTCCTTAACTAAAACAGAACCACCTAATAATAATCTCGCAACGTAACGTGGGTCATTCGTATCTGAATAAGTATTAGCATATCCCCAACTTGCCGACGATATATCCTTGTAATGAAAAAACTCTTCCATAAACGGTGCTATTAAAGTGTAATAGTGATTTGTTAAATTCGTAAATTCTGATGAGTGTAAAAAATTAGTGCGCCAATCATCAATCGCGATTGGAGGCTTTTCATGAAAATGCATACCCCCTTCATAAGCAATCATTGGTATACCACTAGCTGCTGTACTATGATTGTTCAGCATTGCAGGAAATAACGTCATCTCTGATTTGATGCGTGCCACTGTATCAGCAAATGACTCTACACCGTCAATTGTACCTGATAACGCGGCTGTAAATGGGACTACAATATTATTATCAGCTCCATTTCGGTCAACAAATATGAAGTGCATATCATAACTAGTCCCGTTTACGACATTCATTGCCGGAAAGCTATCATAACTTTTTGATGTGCCTGTTCCTGTTATAATACCAATAGCAACTGATCCACTACCTGATTTAATAGCAGCATTCGTTGGTGTTGCTCCTGCTAAATAGCAAGCTGCATATACTGTGCTACCTGAACGATTAATCCATACAGTAGGTAATACTGAGCCGCTTGACAATATAACCTGAGTCCCCCACCAGCCACCTTTGAAATAAGGTGCTACAGACACATAATCTGCTCGACCACTGACTCCAGCAGCCTCAAATCGTTTTTTTGTTACCCATGAACTCGGGTTTTGAGGGTTAGAAAACTGTGACGCGATAATTTTTACTACTTGTGACATTGGTAATCGGTTCTCTAAAATATCCCAAATCTCGACTGACCTGAGACCATAATTAATATGAACATCGTCACCTTTTATAGGCAAACCTGCCAAATCCGAGAATAATAAATTAACTTGATTCTCTGCTACTGCGACTATCTCACCATCGACTGATTGAATCACCTGGAATGTATTAGAATCAATTACTTTAATGTAAGCAACTCGACCATTTGTTATTCTCCAACTCGGGCTTGAATCTGCCACTCTGTTTTCAATACTGGTAAAACAACCTATCTTGCTATTATCCAATAATCCATGCCCCATTAAAGTATAGGTATTGTTTGAATTAGCTATAGCTGTTTTCTTGGTGAATTTTAAATCCCTAAGCCAACCGCGACCATCACCCCATGGATTCCCGGAGTTCCATATTTCATTTCCAAGTTCGGTGTATATTTTTAAGTTAGTATTCAGATTCGTAAGAGCGAGTTGCGCGAAGCTATCGATGTAACTGTCACTTGCTCTATGTGGAATACACACCCAGGGATTCAGTAACATCTTATTCGCGAAATCGAACACATACTCCCACGGCATACACTTTTTATCAGTAAAGTCGACGCTATTAAACGTAATATCATCAGGCAACGCTCTATCAGCCCAATTGACTTCGAGGTTTTGGCTTGCAAAAGTCCAATTCATCGCTCTGAATCCTGTCATGTTCATCGCTGAAATAAAGCTAATAAATTCTGTATTCCAAAAATCACCGGCCTGGTATGAATCAAGATGATTTGGAATAATAACCGCAAGCCCGGTACTGGTACCACCTTTACACCATAGGGCTAATAAGCCTTTATTAGCTGTGTAATCAAAAGTAAATTGGGTTGCTGTAGTATATGCGCTTGATTGAGGTTCATTAAATCTACCTATCGCAAGATTAGCACCAGCAGGGTTCAGGACTGTATACGTTCCTGTCGGAAAACCTCTACCGCGATCTGAGATGATCATTCTAAACTGACTGGTAGTATCGGAGGTGGTTAATAAGCCACGAAAGTCAGTAAATGAAGCGGTACCACTTTCCCTGGTCCATGCTTTTGATTGTTTTAAGCAGTTAGCAAATTGTACTGTTCCATCCCAAGAGCTAATCCAGTTAAGATTGACATTTAATTTCATTATCCAGACCTTTTTATTTTCTGTTGTCACCATGCTCAACCGTTATACAAATCACATGAGTCACTTGTGAAATTCTTTAGTGAGCTTATTTTTTCATCCCCTTCAATAAGGGCTAAAAAAGTATACAGCTTAAGAAATCAAAACCAGAAAAGCGGTTTAAGAGATGAACGCCTTCCTGGCTTTTTAGGTGTCACATTCCTACTTGACACTTAACTATTTATTAATCGCTATATACTTATAACTAACGATTAAGAAACAGTTATTTTATTAGAAAAACTTATTTCGAATTTAGAGTATCATACAAAGCAAACATTTGTTTATAGTAGATGTAAATTTCCATCATTTATTATTTATATCTAATTAATCAAAATAATAAGAAAAGATATGTTAAAGGAATCGGGAGCTGGATGTTTTTTAAAATTGTTTACTTTTGCTTAACTTTTGTTTTAATAATTTTTATTTTACTGCCACTACATTTTTATTTGAACGAATTTTTTTAAGTGCCATATCAATATTGTCATCAAGAAAACCACCATAGTAGTGCACGGTAGTAATACCGATAATTTGTTCTGTTAACTCGACGCCGGTGTTATCAAGAAAAATAACAGTCGGAGTAAATCCAACATTATACGGTTCCATAAAGCTATCCATACTGACTTTATTGCCATCAAAATTGATTACATCATCACCATCAAATTCAATTTGACGTATTAAAACACGCGAATCATACTCACGATTGAGTAACATGGGTCGTAAAAAATCACTACGCACGATTTCACAAAAACCACAGCTCTGTTGGGTAAACAGAAGTAAAATCGGCACTTGTTTTTCCCGGGCTATTTTAGCGTCGGCGAATAAATTGGTGGTCATTTTTACTGTTTCAACAAAATTATCCGATTCTTGTTGTTCGTCAGTTTCATATTCAGAATTTGTTGAAGATGCAACTGAGACAGGTACGATAAAAGATACTGAAATGGTTATTAAACCAACAAGTCCAATAATGGCTATAAATGTAATAGAATTGAATTTTCGCATTACTAACTCTGACAATTGTTTATTGGAAAAGGTTCGATATTATACAATTTAGTCTTAATATATACTTCACAAAAGCGTCCTAAACCAAGAAAACATTAGGATTATGTTAACAATAATTGCCGGATAAAAACTAAGCAAATTATGACTCAAAATAACAATGAAATACTCACCATCGCCACTCGTCAAAGTCCACTAGCACTATGGCAAGCCCATTATGTCAGTGATTTGCTAACAGCCGCGCACCCGGGTCTAAAAATCGAATTGCTCAAAATGACCACCAAAGGTGATAAAATTCTTGATACCCCGCTCGCAAAAGTGGGTGGTAAGGGTTTATTTGTAAAAGAACTCGAAATTGGACTTTTAGAAGGCAAGGCAGACATTGCAGTGCATTCAATGAAAGATGTCCCGATTGACTTTCCTGATGGTCTGCATATTTCCACAATTTGTATGCGTGAAGACCCTCGTGATGCATTTGTTTCAAACAATTACGCGCATTTTGACGATCTGCCAAAGGGTGCAAAAGTGGGTACTTCAAGCCTGCGTCGCCAGTGTCAAATCCGTGAAATTAGACCCGATTTAGAAATTTTGGACCTGCGAGGCAACGTAAACACCCGCTTGAGCAAACTCGATAATGGTGACTATGATGCCATTATTCTCGCATCTGCGGGTCTAAAACGGCTTGAAATGAGCGATAGAATCACTGAGGCACTTGGAACTGAGATCAGTCTGCCTGCTGTTGGTCAAGGTGCTGTTGGTATTGAATGCCGTATTACTGATGAACGGGTACATAAGTTACTTGAACCATTAAATGACCATACAACAGCACTTCGTGTCACTGCAGAACGTGCGATGAACTTACGTCTGGAAGGTGGTTGTCAGGTGCCGATTGCGGGTTATGCTGAAATCGAAAAAGATATTCTGTTGCTGCGCGGATTAGTTGGTGCCACCGATGGTAGTCGTATTATTCGTGCAGAAATTGCGGGCAAGCCAGAAAATGCCGAAGAATTAGGAACAGTCCTGGCCGATGATTTACTCGCTCAAGGAGCCAGAGAAATATTAAGTGCTTTATATAATAACTAATATTTCATATGAAAAACAATAGCTTACAAGGTTGTAGCGTGGTCGTAACACGCCCGGCAGGACAAGCCTCGGGGTTGGCTGAACTAATAACAGATGCAGGTGGAAATGCGATATTGTTCCCTGTTCTGAAAATTACCGAATCAAACGATAAATCTGCACTCGACGCGCTCATTCAGGAACTATCATTATATTCAATTTTAATTTTTATTAGCCCCAATGCAGTTAAATATGGCCTGGGTTATTTGTTACAACATACGCAGATACCAAAGCAGTGTAAAATTGCGACTGTCGGCAAAGGTAGTGCACTTAAAGCCAATGTATTACTACAACGCGATATTGATATTGTACCAAAAGCCTTTGATGGAAAATCGGGTGGTTATAATAGTGAGTCATTATTAGCACTACCGGAATTACAGTCGGTTAAAAATAAAAAAATTGCGATCTTGAGAGGAAATGGAGGACGAGAATTACTCGCCGACACATTACGTGAACGCGGTGCTTTGGTAAGCTATATTAATACTTATACGCGCTCTATGCCTGATGAAAAAAATAATGCAGAAAGTTTAAATAGACTAATAACGCTGTTAGAAACTACTCAAAATAATGAGTTTATATGTGTCATTATTACCAGCACAGAAAGTTTAAAGAATTTCCTTCATTTATTAGGCAACCATGCAACAGAATGTTTAAATAAAACCCGACTTATCGTCATTAACGAACGATTAGTCGCTATTGCAAAACAACTTGGATTCAAAAAAGATCCACTCGTTGCAAAAAATGCAAGTGATCAAGCATTAGCTGATTGCGTTATAAGATGTCATACAACACCTGAACTTCGAAGGTTATATTAACAATACAGTTGTACTATTCGCAGTTCAGGTAAAATTAATTTAAACTCAAATTTTTAAAACAGGAAATATTGTGCCCGATACAAAAAATCAGCAAAAAGAACCATCCAGCCAGGATAAAACCTCGGTAACAGCATCGGAAAC
>JBGMQW010000061.1:11479-18002 GCA_048060815.1 Thiohalomonadales bacterium
GTTTCACTTTTAGCAGAAACATTAACAAGTTCCGAATCCAATTTTAAAAATGAAATTAAAACATTAACAACATTACAGGCCGAATTATCCGATAGTGTTCAAGCGTTATTATCACAAAGTACCCACATGCGTAAAGACTGGTTAGTTAGCGAAGCGGAGTATTTAGTACAACTTGCTGTAAACCGATTAACACTAGAAGAAGACATAAAAACAGCCATTGTCGCATTAACGAATGCCGATGCACGATTGCTTGAAGCCGGCGATCCAGGCTTACATTTATTGCGACAAGAGATCAGTAATACCATAACCGCACTTAAAGCCTTGCCTGTACTTGATGTTAGCGGTATCTCGATGCAAATAAGTAGTGTTATTCAACAAATAAACAAACTACCGTTAGTGACTCCTGATCCCGAGAGTATTAAAAATTCTCAACAAATAGCTCACGATAAACTTAGTGAAGATAGACCAATTAACTGGAAAGAAGTAACGACGAAAGTAGTATCTGATCTAACAAGTTTAATTCGTATCCGTAAACACGATCAAATTGTTCAACCATTACTAACACCTGAACAATCATTTTATTTAACCCAAAATCTGAAATTACAACTCGAACAAGCACGAACGGCATTGTTACATAAGCAGGAAAATACTTTCCATGAACGGTTAACGGAATCCATTTCGTGGATTGAGGAATATTTTGACAAATCAAATACTGCAACACAATCCGCAATAACAATTTTATCAAATTTGAATAAAATAAAATTAACTCAGGAATTGCCTGATTTGTCTCAAACACTTAATATGTTTACCAACTTTCAAGCGGGTATTCGTTTAAATAAAAAATCTACTAAAACTTCAACAGAAAAAAAACCAGTTAAAGAAAAACCATCAAAAAAACAAACTGAAACGAAGAAAAAAACCACAACAAAAACAAAAGTAATTGAACTAAAAAAAGAACCCGAAGAAAAACCCAAAGATCCGGAACAACAACCAGAACAATCAAATGATCAAAAAACCCTGGAAAATAATAAAACTGATTTAGTGCCAGTTGCACCTGAAAAACCAGGCGTATCATTATGATAAAATTATTATTTTTCTTTTTAGCTGTTTTATTGTTATCAGTGCTGATCGGGCTTTTTGCCAATCATGATACGGGTTATGTTTTGATTGGCCGTGGTTATTACACAGTGGAATTAAGTTTAACCCTGTTTGTCGTTTTACAATTAGTCGGGTTTGTTTCATTGTATGCCATTGTTCGTGTTTTTATAAAAACATGGCATATGCCTAAATCGATTAGCCGTTGGAATCAACGCCATCATCGACAAAAAGCGCATGAGGCTTCAAACACCGGTCTTGTTCAATTAGCACAAGGGCAATGGAAAAAAGCCGAACATACATTAATTAAAAATGCAAAACATTCTGATACACCACTAGTCAATTATTTAAGTGCTGCACGTGCCGCGCAAAAAATGAATGCTCCCGACCGACGCGACGAGTATCTAGAACTCGCGCAAGCACAAGCAACAAAAAACAAGAAATCAGCACATTCAAATGACGAGTTTGCAATACAACTTACCCAGGCTGAATTACAAATGGCCCACGGGCAATTGGATAAATCATTCACTTTATTAAAAAAATTACTGAAACGAGCCCCACATCATTCACAAGTGTTGTTTTTATTATTTCAATTATACTCTCGAAAAAAAGATAATGATTCCATGCTCAATATGTTACCTGAGGTTCGAAAATTAAAATTAATACCTGTTGATGAATTATCCCAGATAGAACTTGAACTTTATACCTATGCACTTAATAATATTAAAACAGAATCGGGTAATAAAATAATTAAATTTTGGAAAACTATTCCAAAAAACTGCCAGGAAAATGATAAATTAATTGAACTATATGCTCTTTTATTAATTAAAAATCATAAACAGGATGTTGCACATACACTATTACAAAAACGCCTAAAAGAAAGCTGGAAGGAAGATATTATGTTGTTATTCGGTGATGTTGAATCTTCAACACCCGTAGCACAACTTGAATTTGCTGAAAAATTCCTAAAACAACATGAAAAAAATCACAGCCTGTTATTATCACTCGGAAAATTATCCAAACGATGTGAATTATGGGGTAAAGCCAGATCCTACCTTGAAGCCAGCATTGGCATTAAACCACAACGTGAAACTTATCGTGAATTGGGTGAGTTACTCGAACAACTCGGTGAAGAAAATAAAGCCGCAGCCTGTTTTAAAGATGGTTTGTTTTTAGATCATAAAATTAATTCTGATCAACAACCAAAATTGATCCGTAAAAAAGAAACGGGATGATTTTTTTTGCCACCGAGATGCCAAGAAAAACTTAAATCATTCGAAATAATTACAAAGGATGAGGATTAAATAAACTAATTGAACTGTTTATAGTTTTTCCCCTCACCCCAGCCCTCTCCCCAGGGAGAGGGAGTAAAGACAAAAAGTAAATGTTTTTGATTTTCCTTTTACGCCATCTCCTCCGATTTTTTCTTGCGTTTCGGTTTTGATGATTTTTCCGCAGTTTTTACAGTAGCTTGTTCTTTAAAAACCCAGTCAGGAACACCGCGTGCAGATAAGGTTTTATAACAAAGCTCAGTGTATTCTTGTGCTGCATTATCATCACCCTTTTGTTTTAGGAAATTAGCACTATCGTCCATTAATCTCTTATAAGAGATATGACCTAATGTTTGTGCCACACTATCGGAATTGGTTAATAATGCAGAATTTAATGTACTTTTAGTTTCATCAACTTTGGCCATCAGTGTATTAATCTGTATTTCACCATTTTTTTCAGACAACATTTTATAATCACGCGTTTGTGGCATTGCCAGTGCTATATGGGCATGTTGTGCGGCTTTACTCGAAGGCATTCGTTTAATAAGTTCTTGAAGCGCATCATTACCACTACTCAATACTCTACTACCATTCATCGAAAGTATGCGACCAACGTCTTCAGAAAAAATATCCTGCGCACAACACTCAGCATCATATGATTGAGCCGGTAATACTCGTAAACTAACAGGGTTCGATACAATATCACTACCATTATTCATTAACATTTGTACAACATATTGGCCTGGTTCTGAAATATCCCAACCATTAACTCCGACCGATACATACAATGATTCATATAAGGATTCACCAGGATATAAGACCACTTTCTCAATTTTCTGCAGATAGCGAACAAATGGCTTCCACTGCCGAGCTGGCTTGCCATCTTTTTTAATGATAACAGTCATCTCGTTAGATTCCATGAGTATATTTTTATCTATCACCAGTGGCTCTGTAGAACTATTTGTCAGTTTCATTTCTAATATTACTGGTTCAAGAAACTCATATCTGGCTTCTGGTCGATTAAGCCTTAATTGTAAATTGAGCTGGTTAGATTCTAGAATGTTAGCCTGTTCAAATCCGTGGTTATCAAACCAGTTTGCATTTCCCATTTGCACAAATCGATCCGGGGCATGGCGCATAAATAATAATTCATTATCACTAAAACGATTCTCAAAATCTGCAAAAAATGCAGCTTCACGACCTGTGACATTATCAGGATAATTCATAAAGCTCCGTGCTTCTGATTCATTAGTCAAAGGAGTCCATGGTGATCCAAAATTCAACTCTTTCTGCCAGGAGTGTGCCAGATTAAACGCATGTCCCATTTCGTGGCATGCAGTCCAGTGCCGCATTCGTGCAACCCATGCAGCTGGATTTGCATCACCAGCAGGTGCATTGGAAATAAATGCGTTTTCAAAAATAGCTGTGCCTTGTCGGTGATTGGGGCCGATGTCATCAAACATAATGCCACCCAAACCATTGAGTTGATCGTGCAGATTAGCAAACAATACCCACATAGACCACTGTGGTTTATCTGCAAAACGAGACCAATAAGTCTGCATAGCATCATGCATTTCGGTATTACTCCAGGTGCTATTAGTGCCAGCCTGATCAATCGGAATTACACCATTTCCTTGAGATTGTGTGACGTTAAAACCTGCTCGTTGAAAAACCGTTTTAATGCTCAGATTTTCACAGGGCATAGTTGTCGATCGATTTGGGTGGGCACAAGTATCAATTGCTGTCACCATATCAGCGGATGCCAGATCCGCTACTCGATCGAATTCAAATTCAACTGAATGAAAATAATTTGATTGGTAACGATAAACTCGATTTCTCGTAGGTACTGCACCACCTGTATACTGAACCCAGATCATTCGCTGATTCATAAATCGACTACGCATAATAGTGATAACGAGGGAAGTAAAGGGGAAATCAGCAGTATTACCATCCTTAAACCAAATATTTCCAAGCAGACGGTTTTTTCCTTGAGCTGTGAGCCGGGCTATCCAATTAATACGATTTGTTAAGCCATTAAAAATCGTCCCACTTGCCTGCATTTGAGGATAAAGGCCATCAATATCTAATCTAAATTGTTCTTTATTGGCTTGCATTTTATTAACGTACAATCCACTCGCTTCTAAATCTAATGGCATATCTTGTATTTCATTTATAGCAAAATCATTTTTAAATACGTTGAGATTACCAAGATCTTGTTTAAACTCTGCATCCAGATTTTGTAACAATGATTGTTCATCAATAATATCTTTACTATTCATATAATACCTCCGTTTATTAAACAACATTAAATACAATTTTTTTCATCACTATCTAACTAAATCTACGTAAACAAATTTTTCTATTAAATCTTACTGACATAACTTTATATTGTGTTTTTTTTGTTATGGAAATTGAGTTTTATCAAAAATATTGACCACACCAGCGTTACCCGTATTTCCGTCTATATTCCCACGTGTTTCGCCTACAGCCAGAGAACTGCCATCAGAATTAAAGACCACACTTGCACCAAATTGATCATCAGGTAGCGATGTTTGAGAAGTCAGTATTTGTGATTGAACCCAACTGGAATCTAAATAATTAAACAAATATACTTTCCCACCATAATTCAATTTATCTTTATTGGGAACAGCACCAACAACCAACGAATTTGAAACCGGACTAAAAACCAACGACATTCCAAAAGCTGGCTCAATAGTCGATTGTCCGGCACTGAGTATTTGTCCACGGTTCCAGGTGTTACCAATTTTTGTAAATAATTGAACCGAACCAGCGCTTTGTTCTGCCACAGTTTTGGTTTCACCGACAGCAATGGTATTATTGTCTGCACTAAAAGCAATCGATATTCCAAACTGGCTGCTTGTTACCGGTGTCACTGATGCGAGAGATTGAGTGTATTTCCAATTCGTACCGGATTTAGAAAATAATTGAACTGAACCGGCATTACTCAGCTGCCCGCGAGTTTCACCCACCGCCAATGTAGTACTATCGGGGCTAAATGCAATTGAGATTCCAAAATAATAATCAACGCTTGAATCTTGTGACGATAATGTTTGAGACAATTCCCATTGCGTATTCGGTTTAGTATATAAATAAATTTTTCCTGTATATGTTGAACCAGTCGGTTCCAATGAGAATTCGGATACTGCTAACGTAGCACCATCAGGACTAAATGAAAATGCAACACCAAATTTTTTACCACGCTCAAATATTTTTGCTGTTAACGCTTGTTTCAAACTCCAGCTGCCAGTGTTTGATAAAGTAAATAATTGAATCGAACCCATGTCAGTAGAAGAATCACGTGCCATATTAAATTCTCCAATTGCCAGCATGCTACCATCAGGACTAAAAGCAATGGACGTACCAAACGCATCAATTACAGGTCTTAATCCAGTACCAATCAATCCATTATTCTTCCAGCCAGTATTTGTTTTGCCAAACAATTGCACTACAGCTTCGAAAATTCTTGCAGGATCACCCATTTTTTCAGCTATTGCCATTAAACTACCATCCGGGCTAAACGCGATGGCTTTACCAAATAAACTCGTAAATCGATTTTTCTTACTAGCAGTTGGTGAGGTAAGCAGCGACGAAAGTTTTAGCGTTCTTTGTGTGACTGCCTGGGGAGTTACCGCGTTACTGAACGCAGCAGCACTAATACCAATGTTATTTCCTGCAATCACTCGGTATATGTGACTACTACCATTTTTAGCATCAGGATCAATAAGTGTTAATTTATCTGCAGGTACATTAAGATCTACGTCATTAAATGTTTTTTTATCATCAATTGATTTATCAACTTTGTAATAAGTTGGTGTATTGCCAGTGTTGGATTTTTGCCATTTTACGGTAACTGTACCATCACCCGCTGTAGCACTAACATTTTGTGGCTGTCCGGGCTTGTTATTATTTGTTGTACTATCATTATTACCACCGCCACCACAAGATACAATATTAATTAGTACTGAAAACATTACGATTAATTTGTTTAAATTATACTTATAAAACACATTACACTCCTTGTAATTAATTTGACTCCCGAAAATAAAATTTACATCATTAAGAATTAGACACTTTGTAACGTATGGTAGTTATGTAAGATATTATTTAACACGATAAAGAATATTATAATTATAATA
>JBGMQW010000062.1:0-17839 GCA_048060815.1 Thiohalomonadales bacterium
GCTTTAACAATAATTGCTTTACCGGCAGCTGTACCGATAGTCAATGTTAAACCAATACTACTACCTGCATTCAAACCAGTAACACTACCGCTAATGTTATACGGGATATTACTACACGCTATTGCAATATCGGTAACATCCGCACTCGCAAAGCCAGTACCATTTTTATTCGCACCACCAGTAACTGCACAGGCTTGTCCTGCAGGTGGTGTTTTTACTTTAATGCTATAAGCAAATTTATTATTAATGTCCACCTTGGTTGGCATGGTGAAGGCGGTATTTCCAATAAGTGTATCAGTAGGAATCACATATTCAGCACCACCATTTAAAGTCAGTCCTATAGAACTACCGGGATTAAGATTAGTAATATTACCGCCAATAGAATAAATAATGTCTGAACAGACCACACTAACATCTAAAACGTTTGTACGATCGATTGTGCCTTTGAAAACACCAGGATCAACTGAACAAGTTTGACCTTCTGGATTTGTGGTTGTAACCGTATAACTTGCTCCAATATTTAAAGCCTGAGCCACACCGCTAAATGTAAAAGCACTATCTTGTGACGTTAGAATGACAGTATTCACATCATCGCCATTTAACGAAAGCGTAACATCACCTCGATGACCGGTTACTGTTCCACCAACAGTGTAAGTAGGAACAGCACACTTTATTTCGATATTCGTTACATTATCGGCAACATTACCGGTGTTATTGATTCCTTTGCATTCTAATGCTGCTGGCTGTGTTGTGATCACAACACTATAAGCATCACCTATACCCAATAGTTGTTCTGCAAAAATAAATTGATTACTTCCTGTAATCTCAACTGGAGCTACTACCATACTGGCATCGTCCTTAACATCGCCATTGTTGAGCTGAATAAATACTGATGCAGCGGCAGGTAATCCTGTCACCCTTCCACCGATTGAATAAGTACCCGGTGTAATGTTCTCACACTTAACAGTAATATTTGTAATATTACTACTTTGAATAACACCACCACTACCTGTTAAAATACAAGATTGCCCATTAGGTGGGGTAATATTAACTGAATACAAATCGCCAGTATTAAGAACTTGATTTGTGAAAGTGAAACTACTGTCTTGAGGGTTTACGGTGATAGCTACACCACCATTTAAAGTTAAACTAACGTTTCCTGTATGTCCGCTGATATCGCCACCAACTGTATACGGCCCGGCTTGCACCGCAACGCCACTACCACCGCCGCCGCCACATGCAGCCAAGCCAAGCATGCTGAAAAGCAATACGGTAAGACGTAAGATATTTGCAGAATTAAACATTAGAAAGCCCTCAAAATTATTTTTAAACCAGTTTAGCGATTAAATAAATGTCGCTTCTGGTACAACACTCTATGGATATCGATACCCATAAATAATTAAATAAATCGAACATATAATTTCTTGAATTAATATGCCCAATGCTTTTTAAAATTTGTTCAATGACATTTCAAACTTCCTGTATTGAATGTCAGTCAATGCAATTGAATAAACTTGTATGAATTAGGGGTTATCTTACTAAATTATTAAGCTGCTTTGGCCTCATCAAATTCTGAGGGATAGGAAACTACAGGTAACACCAGCAAAATCTACTGTATCGCTACTGCATTACTACTGTAAAAGTAATGTTTTTTATGAATGAAAGTTAAAAAAAATTGTTTACTAAACACTCACTTTTAATAAGTATTTACTTAACTTATTGTTTTGAATGGCTAATATTACTTAACAAGCTTTGATTTTAGGGTTTAGAACCTGTCAAAAAATGTATATTTATTAAACAAAAAGGGCAAAATTAAAAATTAAAACGGGGAGCAACAGTAGGAAAAACTACTGTATTGAGTACTTTTGGCTACTATAGGGATACTACTCTATAATTAAGAATTGCCACTATTAACAGCATGAAACCCAGAGTTGAGGAATAAATTGAATTAAATTAGTAGGTTATAAAGACGTATCGATCCCTAACATTTCAAACAGACAATACTCTGCTGCTTTAAATATTCTGATATAAAATCTAAGTCAGATCTTATGTAATTTTATATCGTGGACGAATATTTACTCTGTATCCAAAATAGAATAGTACTAATACCATCAACAGCGGGAATACTGGATCAAAACGCGAATCCGTTTGTAGAGTACAACCACCTCCGCCACCGCTACTTGCTGGTGTTACAGGGGAGACTGGTGTTGTTGGTGGAATTGGTGGAACTGGTGGAGTTGGTGGAGCTACTGTTGAATCAGAAATCGTGACTATCTTAGACGACTCGGTATTTGCAATAACACCAGAGGGACTTAATGAAACGAGAGAAACTAAAAAGTCTTCATCTGCTTCAATTTCTGAGTCTGATAAAATATCAATTGTGATTGGCATACTCACCACATTATCCGCAAAAGTTAATGTGCCCGGTGTTGGGGTTTTATCAATGTAATCAATTCCTGCTTTTGCTAATTGATCCGTAAGTGAATACGTTAAAATAATCTCCCCCGTAGTACCTGACTCTCTAATAACATTTAAAACCAGATTTCCGGTTTTTTCAGATACTGAATATAAATTCCCGGTATCTAACGAAAATACACCGGAGTTGATTTGTGTTGCTTCAAAGACAACTATTTTAACGGTCGCTAGTGCACTATCGATAGCACCATCATTTGCGAGGTAATCAAAAGTGACTTCACCCACAAAATCAATTACGGGTTTATAAGTAAACGAACCATCTGAATTCAACGTGAGTCCTGCCAAGGTACTCCCTGAAGCAAGTGTTGCTGTTAAAGTGTCGTTATCACTATCAGTATCATTTGAAAGAACACCCTTTGCAGGTATCTCTAGTGTTTTATTTTTTTCAACACTATAATTATCTGCATTCGCCATGGGAGTTGCATTCATTACCTCAATTGTAACTGGTGCCGCTATAAGGCTATTGATAGTTCCATCGTTCGCAAAATAAGTAAAACTAACGGGGCCGATGTACCCTGGTTCAGGTTGATAACTAAAAGAACCATCTGCATTTAATGTTAAGGTATCCCCCGTTTGCACAGTATCTTGATCCAAAACAGCTGTTAGCTTATCTGAATCTGCATCAGTGTCATTTCCTAATACCCCGGGTGCGTTCACTGTTAATAGTATATTTTTAGCGACTGTGTAAGAATCTGCTGCGGCTACAGGAATTTTATTAACCGGTGGTGGTGCTGCATCGTTATCGATGATTGTTACTATGGTTGCGGGTGTTGTAATTTGAGCATTGCTAGCATTCGTTAATTTTACGCGAAATTTTTCATTAGGCTCAGGGATTGCATCGTCAATTATTGGAATTGTAAAACTCTGTGAATCAACACCGCTTCCAAAGGTTAAAGTGGTTAGCGCTAAAGCAGTATAATCGGTTCCAGCGATGGCTTCAGGAACAGCTGAATTATTGAGATTAAGATCTTCTGAACTAACGTCAACCGTTGTCACAGACAATGTATTTAATGGTGACCTTATTACTGTTATTTCAGTTGTTGATTTAGCGGGATCTTCATAGAGATCAAAATTATTAGCAAAAAACTTTAATGTGGGGGTTACTGCACCACTTTGAAGCGCAATGGTTGCCGTATCCAATAGATTAACAGAAGCATCGTTTAAATCGATAGTGAAACTTTTATTAACCGGGTTGCTATTGGCTGATATTTCTATCGCTATGGTCTGATTTAATATACCCGCCGCAAACGTTAAATTGCTTGGACCCACTGGTGCTACAAAATCAGTACCATTTTTTGCAGTTCCTTTCATTGCCTCGTAATTTATTGTTATTGAAGTTGCTGATGGGTATTTTCGTAATACTTTGACGTATACCGAAGTAGCAACTTGAGCCGGAATTGGCACTATATATTCACTTGGACCAAATACAAAAGTTTCCGTACCTTCTTGTTGCAGTAAAACCGATAATGATGGAACTATAGTGTCATTCGCTGTGTAGATATCGGGATAAATGTTATTATCGATGTTGGTTATAACTAAAAATTTCGGTTTAACTTGAGTCGGTGCTCCAGCTACTGTCACTATTGGATTAGTTGTCGGTGCAGCAAAACTTCCATCACCATTTCCTGTATAGATATGAAATGCATCTTTAGTGTTATCCAGTGTGACTACATCTGCAATACCATCTAAATCCATGTCGTATGAGCCAATATCTTTGATACTACTGTTAGCAATTTTTTGGGTTTCTGTTTTTGTGTAAGCAACATTTAATCCACTGCCCGTAGAGAGCATTATTACAACACTACTCGATGGTGGTGCACCTGATTGAGTGTAATTTAATGCATAAGCAATATCGGGGATTGAATCACCATTAAAATCAGCTGATGTTACAGCGGTTACTAATGATGTGGGTAATCGTGTTCCAAAAAAGGATGCTTTTGAAATAAATGTGATATTATTTTTATTGGCAGGTGTATTATTAAAAAAGATTTCATGATCAGTAACAATATCCAGATAACCATTTTTATTAATTACCGTTTGAATATTATAGGGTATCGCTGCTGTCGGGAATATTTTAGGAGTCAGCGCAAAAACACCTACTGATGTCCCTAAGAATAAATTAAGTCCATTTTCAGCTGCGACTACGACATCGACTACGTTATCTTTATTAAAATCACCTATTACAACATCATAAGCGGGTGTACTCGTTACTAACTTTATTGATGTATTAAGTGTTGCATCAACCGTATATTTTTTAGGATTCTTAGTCCCCGTTAACATTCCTCTATACAGTGTTGTTATTCTTTTTAGTTCTATTTTGTTGATACCCGTGCCCGTGGTCCCTGACGTAAAACCCGCTGTGAGTGCGATATCCATAACGCCATCCCCCGTTACATCACCAACCGCAAGGCCTGTAGGGTTTGATGGTAAACCATCACCACCACTTGTATTTCCCGTAACTGTCCCTGTTGAAAATGTTGACCCTGTCCCTTCATTAAAAATAAACTCTATTGCGGCTGTACCATCGCCAATATTAAATTCACCAATAACCAAATCCAAATTACTATCAGCATTTAAATCAGCGACAGCAATGTCAGTCAATCCACCTTGTGAAAGATCCCATTTCAGAACATTTTTAAATACCGGTGCTGAATATACTACTGACGGTATGACTAATAAACTAATTGAACTCAATAACAGAATTACGCTATTGGCTATGAATAATGATTTGATTTTAGATAAATTAGTTAACTTCATTGTTAGTAAGCTCCCTATAAGTTAGTAGTCCATTTCTGATGAAATAAAAAATTTATTATTATCTATGCCTTATATTACAACGATTAATATTTCAAAAACGTTCCACTTTTTTAACCAATATACGACGTATAAAAAACCACAATGATAGTATTATCATTAATGGGAAAACAGGATCGATTCGAGAATTTAATTCCAGGGTACATCCACCTGATTTATTAACAGGTGTCGCTGATTCACTCGAATTAATGCGTACTGTTGCGATATTCGATTCATTTCCGAGTTTATCTTTTACAGTATACGTAAAACTATTATCTGCCATTTTATCTTTTGCAGGTGTATAATCAACAATGCCATTAACTGGAGTTGTTATACTGCCGATTGCTGTATTGGGTCCTGAAATAATTCGAATACTAGCCGGATCGAGTTGATTTAAATTATCAATCCTGGTATCCGGGGCATCATTTTCTAATAGATTGATTAGTATTATAGTTGAATCTTTAAATAATGTTTTAGTTTCATTATTTGCGACAGGAGGTAATGTAACATAGACCAAATCTTGAGCTATAATTCTTTCCAGAACTAAATAGGCACTGTGAATATTTAAATACCCCCAACCAAAACTGCTGTCTTCACCTGTTTGACCAAGATCAATCGCTGAATAGCTCAAGGCTTCTTGCAAATTTTTTCGAGTACTCGTTGGAAAAGCACTTTTAAGTATCGCCAATGCTCCGGTGATGTGGGGTGCTGAAAATGATGTGCCGGTTTGAAAGACATAAGAATCGGGTATAGTTCCACCACTAGTTAATCCTGCCGTAAAAATACCTTCACCCGGTGCAACAATATTGGGATAGATTCCCGTTGCCTGACATGCAGATGGCCCACGGCCACTAAACGATTTTACTGCAAGAGATTCATCAAGTGCACCAACTGAAATAGTGTTGCCATTATTTGCCGGACTAATATTATTGGTATTATTCCCCGAAGAAAAAACTACGGAGATATCGGCAGCTAATAGTGCATTTATATCCTTTTGAAATTCAGTATCACAGGGTTTTGCTTGCGATTCGAAATTCCAGGAGTTATTAATGATTGAAGGCTCATCACGTGTATTCGGATTACCATCGGGATCGAGCATCCATTGGTAAGCTGCGTGAATTTTACTTATCTGAGTGCCACCGTTATCGTCAAATATTTTCGCCGAAATCCACATTGCTCCCGGTGCGACACCAATGTTTGTGCCACTGGCATTACCGCCGACAATGATCCCCATTACTGAGGTGCCATGGCCATTCATATCGTATGGTGTTGTTGAATTAGTAAAAGGATCAAACCAGCTATTAATGCCACCCCGATATCGATTTACAAGGTCTTGATGATTTACGTCAACACCAGTATCCAGTGAACCAATGACAACATTTTGCCCTGTGAAAGTTAAATTCCAGACTGCGGGCGCATTAACCTGGGTTATATTCCATTCGGGGCTTCCCGGTGTTCCAGTTGATATAGCATCTAATTGTATTGCTCTATCATAACGTATTCTTGAAACTCCCACTAATGCTGTAATATCCGGAATAGTTTGCGCTTCTACCGTTACTGCTAATGAATTAATCATCCAGAGTTTTGTATAGTTTGTGATATTTTTACTGGCGAGATACTCAATGAGTTTTTGTTGGCTCGACGATGAATTATTTCTGAGGCTTGCTATAAAATTTGTGTGAAAGTTACTACGTTGTAATTTTATTTTTTTCACATTAACTTCATCAGAAAAATCGACGATGATATCGACTAAATCAGATTGCTTGCTATAATTCAGAATTTGCTGTAAATCAGCTTTAATACTAACGACAGCAGATACGGGTGTGCTTAATAAAAGAAAAAATGCTATCGAAATTAAATGGTAATATTTTTTTAGCATAATATTTGTAGCTATCCTTGCGAATCCATTTATCTCTAATTTACTATAATGTGTTCAGCTTTGAACCCTGCAATTTCAATAGTGACCAGATCACCTGTTTTTACAATACCAGCTGGATTTGCAAAGAACATAAAGTAATTCTTATTCTCTTTTAAATTTTTACCCGATTGACGCAGAGCACCTAATTTATAGGTAACCGGTACACTTAATTTCGCGTTGTTTTTTTCAACTGTTAAAAGTGCTTTTATTTTACGCTGCATTATGTGCTGCGCTTTTTCGACGTCATTTAACCTGAAACGAAAATCAAGCATGTAACCATTAGCGGTTCGTCTTACAGCTAAAACATTCAGACCATAATCTTTACCATTACTGATCATTTTAGTCTGTTTCACATAACCACGATTAATAATCTCCTGAGCATTATCACGTGTTACATCAGGTTCAGAAGTTTTACTTTCAGAATGACAGGATAATAGTGAGATCGATATTACGAATAGAAAAATAAATAATTTTTGAGTGCTAGTTGCTGTTGTACTTAATTTCATTTTTTACTTCTCATATTCGATTATTCGTATTTACGTTATTTTAAAAAAAAATTCCGGCAGTTCAAAAATTAAACTGCCGGAAATGCATTTACTTCTTATTTAGTGCATCAATAACAACATATTAACAACATTGTTAGTAATAACAAAGTGTTGTAACCAAATTATCTTTTTAATCGTTTATGTCGAATAAAAAATAAACCTGATAATAACAATAATAACGGTAGCATTGGATCAAATCGTGAGTCTGCCTGTAAGGTACAACCTCCTCCTAAAAACCCACCACTATTTCCAGCTGCCAGTGAGTTAAGAGCGACTATAGGAGCACTAACAGATAAAACTGAATACATTCCACCTGCTCCTGCGTCAGCATTATTAGTTAAACGTAAACGGCGATCATAAATTACGACATCACCTGCAGCTTGTGCAGTCATCGTTGCATCACGAGTTTGTCCTGCTGGTAACATTACAGAATATTGAGTTTTTGGAAAAGGATATTTATTTCCATATTCTGCCTGGATATCAACATACTGACCATTAAATACAGGAACATGTGTTTCTAACCCGGCATTTAACATTCGGAATAATACTGTTGTTTTAGCAGGTCCGGCATCAACTTTTGGTGTTGTAGCAGTAAAGACATTACCATTAACCATAAAGTATCTTGGTTTGAAATTAATGGTGCTTGAGAATGCAGGTGTACCATAGGTACCGTTTGCAACAGCAGCATGTAATAGCGGATCGATTTCACTATAAAGTAGCGTAATGGACTTATCATAAGACACACCAGGATAGGCTGTTGCAGGGATTGCTGCTACAGCAGGAACAGTTGGTGTGCCTGCTACTGCAGGAACTAACGCGGTATTATTTTTTATCGCAGTACCATACAAGCCCATTTGCACTTGCTTTGCTATGTGTGTACCGGATTGATACAGGTAGGTTCCAGCTTTGGCATTAAAACTATAGACACCTGTGCCATCTGCTGTAAGTGATGCTGCAGGCGTTTCATGCGTAAATGATCTTACTCGACCATTAGTTGCACGAACCGGAGCCGATACCACTGTTGATGTTAATCCCGGAATCATCACTGATACCGATTCCAACAGTGTATTACGCAGATTTATAGTCAAATTTGGATCCGTATCAAGGACTGTAATTTCAGGCCCTGGTACTGTCGCAGCACAAGGTGCGCCTGAAACAGTTGTAGCGGTATCTAGTCCATAACCCCACATCACAATTGTGCTGGTATCTGGCATAACTTTGGTTGTTGTTCCGGCACAAAGATAGACTGTTTGAGCACTAAGTTGTGTCGAAGCTGCTACCAAGGCAGATAACACCAAACCTTGTTTTAACATTTTCATTGTTTTTAATTTAGTTGTTTTCATGTCTCACCCCTTATTTAGGTATTACAACAGTGAAAGGCTGAACAATCATCATTGTTAACATGCCACCAGGGTAGATATCGTTATTAACGATCTCTCTCTCATTGTGCGAATGCCACATGTAAAACATGCCGCCATCAAGATTTAAACCACCCTCACCAGGCGGTAAGTTACCAAATGCGCCAAAGAATGGACTACCACTATAAAATCCACCGAAGGACAATTCATTTTGATTGGTTAATTGAACAGGGAAAGGCTTACCGTGGTCTGGACAGTATTCTTTGCTAAACTGATCAAAACAAGCAACAACAGGATCATTATCATTAAATCCAAATGGAGCGAGTAAATCAGGGCATACCGCCTGATTTGAACAACTATTATGACACGCTACACCGGTAGCATCATCCACGCCATCAGCAGGTGCAACATCAGTACACGTTGCAAAGGGTCCTTCTCCAAAAACATCCCAACCCATTTTTGCACCAGTCCAGGTCCAGGTTGCATCATACGTTGCACCCGGAACAGCCTGTAAAGTGAAATCAAAACGTGCTAAATCAACAGTTCCGGCTGTTACACCAGCTGCACTTTGTAGTAAACGTCCATCACGCGCGAGTAATTTTAAGTGGTTACCATGAGTATGAAATGGATGTAAATCACGACCAGCATTTACAAGACGTATTAACGCTTGTTCACCAGGATGAATCTGTGCAATTGAACCATAAGGCTGATTCGGTAGGTAGGGTACTCCAGCAGGTGCAAGAGTATCAGGACCATTGCGGCCATTAATAAACCATAGTACTGGATGATGCTCAGTATTATTAATTGCATCTATTTCTGCAGCAGTTTGAGCTCTTTCAACAGCATAATGAATTTGTGGATCCAATTCGGTTAAGACGAATAAGTATTCATAATCATATTTAGTGTCAATACTAGCATAAGCTTGCCCAGGAATTACAGCGCCTGCCGTTGTTGGGCGAACTATTAGTGTACCAATTAAACCCATTTCTGTCTGCATTTCAGGATTTGTACCACTATGATACATATAAGTACCCGGTTTACCTGCTGTGAAAGTATATGTCACAGTAAGCAAGTTACTCGCTTGAGTTTCACCTGCCAGTAATCCTGGGGTACCATTATCAGTAACGTTACTTTGCCCTGGAAACATTAATGATGTTTTAATTCCAAGCGGTATTGTTGCCGGGTTTAAATTGTTTTTTAACACTACTGTAACAATATCGCCTTGATTGACAATTAAGGTTGGTCCCGGATATTGCATTGGTGTTCCAGCATTATCATCAGAATAACCCCACATCAAAACACTATCAGCATCGGGTGTATAAATATAACCACGCGTTGCTGATAAATTAAAAACCGGGCCAGTTGGTCCTGCACCACCCGTTATCCCATCGACAACAGCATAACCAGGTGAACTTACTGCAAACATTATTAATAGACTCATCACACTCATTAGTGACTTGCCGTATTTCTTTATTAATCTACTCATTTTAAAAAACTCCTATTACGTCACTAATATTTTATGGGGATATTACAATTTCAGTCATCATGCCACCAAAATCTTCATCACCATTACTCAGGTAATTTAAATTTGTGGTATAGAGCATGTAAGTTCCAGGCTGAACTCCAGCTGTATTGATTATGACATCAGTAGATTCGCCACCACCAATTGTTATGGAATTTGTATCGTAAGTTAAATCTGCACCGGTTGGTCCTCTTAACAAACGAGCACCGATACCAACAACTTTCATCGTTAAGCCATTAACACCAACACTGTAATAATTTGTAACGCTTAAGTTTGAAAAACGCAGTAATATTTTCTGTCCAACTGTTGCTGTCACTAATGAAGATATTTTTTGTGATGGAATATTACCATTTTCTGCTGGCGGTACCAGATCTGCTGTATTAACTGTGTCTGGATAACCTCGGCCATTAAACATAGCATAATTATCAAACATGTTCGCAAAAGGAAGTGGTTGCACATTCATACTCGCATCATGAAAGCGGGAATCAAACGATGCCATCTGCATTGGAAATTCAACATCATAACGTGTTGAACCATCCCCATCATTGTAAACATACTGGTTCCCTGTTGCATGAGTATACGTTCCTAATAAAGTACCTGCTGGAAGTTTATTTTGTCTGGGTTTCACATATAAATTACCAAGCATTCCCATTTGCATGTGTTCTGATGCTTCAACATGACAATGATACATATACGTACCCGGCTCAACTAAATTATAGTAATAGGTTAAACTTGCGCCCATATTTACACTTACACCAACATCGGGCACACCATCAAAATAGGAAGATGCATTTGGAAAACCATGAAAATGTACAGTATGTGGATCGGCAAGGTCAGGTCTATCGGCCATACCAATATTGGTTAATGTCAAATAAAATTCATCTCCTTCATCAACCGTAATTGTTGGAGCAGGAAATTCTGCAGCTCGAATACCTTTTATGAGTGCATCAGCTTCAGAGTAACTCGTTAAATCTGAAAATCCAAACATGTATTGTAATTTACCATCGGCCATAGTGACATAACCATCACCAGCGCCAAGATGCATACATTTTTTAGTACTGCCTGAAAGATTTGCAGCATTCGTTGGAACGCCACCTGCAGGACATTGAACAAAAGCTGCGGCACTGACATTCATTGACACAAGCATTAACGCACTAACAACTGCTGCAGGTAGTACCTTTAGGTATGTAGAATTCATTACAGGCTGCTCCATTTCAATTCTATTTTGTGATTGGCGTTTTGTTAATTTTTTGTAAAAGTTAATCATGATTTACACCTCCACCTTGTTTGCTACCACGGTGGCAGATTTTCTTTTCAATATCAGACTACGCCGTATTAAGTAGCCAAAAGTTAATATCATTAACAAAGGGAATAATGGATCAAATCGTGAATTCGATTGAATAGTACAACCACCACCAGTATTGGCACTTGTTGCAGATGTTGATTTAGATGCTCCAGATTTTGCAACACCATTAACTGCAACACCATTAACAATGATTGGCGAAACATTGTTAACAAGATCATATTGATCCGCACCGATATCAATTGGTTCTGATCGTGCATCGTTATCAATATCACTCATTATATCGCCAAGAACTGAACTATCGCCTGTTCCAATTGCTGAGCTTGCAGAAGTTAGATGGTAATTACTACCAAGATCTACTGTTCCTGTAATTCTAGGTAACGTTAAGGATAGTGGACCAAATCGAAGGTCAATGAAATTTCCGCCTTCATCAAATGCGGGTTGCACACCTAATAAAGTTGTTAACTCAATTTGTTTCACTGTTTGACCTATGCCGCCATTAACGTAATCGTTAACAAAGGCAGGAACAGTTGCAGGATCAAGATTTGGCCCAATATTATTGCCTTCACTTTTAACGATGCCATTATCGGTTACAAGATCAGGAACAACAGTTAGCAAACTCGAATTCGGTTTAATTACACCGGCTGCTCCAACTACCGCCAAATCGGTTATACCACTATAAATTAGCTCATAAGGAGGCAGTGTAGGATCCTGATTTATTCTGAAGAAGAATGATCGGTTTTCCCAAACAATGTTATTTATAAATGAAGGATTAGAAAATGACCCAAGCTTAAGTTTATCTTTTGCTGATAAACTTGAATTGGCAATTGCTCTAGCCAGACTTGGTGAATGCCCGAAGGACACGACACCGGCAGGTTGGGGTGTTGACTCAACACACGCTACACCCGGTATTGGGGTTGCACCACAGAAAGCATCACCACTTGTTGCACTACTATCATTATGAGTAATTGTATTATTGATAATATTAACTCTCACAGTATCAGACATTGCAATACCGCCACCTGCAAAGCCAGCAACATTATTAACAATGATGTTATTAGTAACTGTTAAACTATTTAGGCTTGCCCTGGTTGCTGACGCAGTTACTTCTTTACCATTAATACTTGAAATATTAATACCGGCACCACTACCAGCACCCGCATTATTTCCTTGAATAAGGTTTGCATCAATTGTGATACTACCGGCTCCAGGACTTAATGGCTGTAGTGCTGTTGGTGGCTGTCCGACTGCTGCTATCGCTGGTGCACCACCAACAAATATACCACCACCTGAAACAGCATTTTGTTGTTTAAATGATTGGTTAAAGATAACAACATTATCTTTTATTAAACCATTATCACTAAAGCCAAAATGCCCGATACCACCGCCATTACCTGACGTAAAATTACCACAAACATAGTTCTTGGTTATTTGGTATGAATCTGAACCATGGTTCATGCTGATACCGCCACCAAAACCGTTACCTGAACCATTACCAGAAACATAATTATGATGAATACGAAGATCAGTATTAAAAGCATTTTGGTAGTCATCTTCGGTTGAGTTCAGCAATACTGGATGCCCAACGCGAATACCACCAGAATATATACCATAGTTACCATAGACACGGTTATTACTGATTTCCAGATCTCTTGCAAATCCGTTAACAATAATACCACCGCCGTTATCAGAACCCGTGATTGAAATACCATCGATGCGAGCATTAGGTTCTTTTATCTCAACATCATTACCTTCGGCATCAACACCAATAATGGGTTCACCAGCAGCATCTACAAGATTTATTAATCCAAAACCACCTGCATTAATAGGTGCATCTTTAGCAAGAACGATAATACCGGCACCTGCTTCTGTGAATAATAGTATTTGTTCTAATGGTGTACCGCCGGTTTCCTGCATTGGTAATAAATCTGCTGTGCCGCCAACACCAATGGCTCCACGAACAGTAGTAGTCCAGTCTGCTAATTTAGTTGATGGTATATTAGCTGCATTAATTACTGTAGATGCACCCGCACCTTGTAACTTAACTGGTTTAGACATTACAACCATTTCATTGTAAGTACCTTGAGGAATAATAATGGTACTTCCGGGTTGTGCATTCGTAATAGCATTCTGAATGGTATCACCTGGTACTACTTGTGAAAATACACCGCCAACGGTTACATGGATACCCGATTGAGTACGCCTGCCATCGTCACGAATAATTTCTAGATTACCACTTCGAGGAATTCTTACCGAGATACCGGCATCTGACCATGATGTAATTTGAACATCATCTCCTCGACCATCAATTGTCACTCGACCTTGTAAAGCACCAAAACCGAAATCACGCGAAATAGTAGCAGGTTGACCCGGTGTTGCTGATTCGGGATTTATTACAGTTCGAGTCCCCATGGATACAATCGTTAATTCTTGATTTGCAACAGTAACTAACGGCCCTGCTATCCCCGCAGTGGTATTAGTCGCTACCCAGATTACCGGTGTACCTGTTTGGTATTCACAGTCAAGTGCATTTTGTCCAATACCTGTAAATGCTGCGATTGGAAGCACTGGCGTATCAAGATAGGTTGTTACCCCTGGCATATAATTAAACGTGTAACAAAATTGTGAATATTGTTTCTTGTAAAATGGATCGATCACCATATTACCGGCAGTATCTTTAATAGGACCGGGATCATTCATACATGCAGTTAACATGTTTGGTGATATACCACTTGAAGTTGGTAAATTCTCTGTAAACGTAGAAGGTACCAGTACATTAAAACTACCCCATCTATCTGAGTATGTACGTCCAATTTCATTACCTTGCCAGTCATGAATAGACACTGGAATATTAGGTGGTGAGAATTTTTCACCAAACGTTGGGGCATTCGGATCGAACTCATTTGCTAAATCGTTAAGAATGAAGCCCATTATGTGACCAGCAACTGGTACCTGAGTAAACAAGTAGAAATCAGCTGCTGAATTTTGACCACCCGATAACTTAACCTGTTTTTCATTACAAAGAGGTGGCGGTGTTGCAGCAGTATTCGCTGCTGTTAAATAATCTGAAGTAGTTCCCGGAAATAATGAAAATTCTGCTGGAACCGGTGTGGTACGTGTACCAACACATTTTGGTGGTAATAAATTGGGTTGAATAAATGGTATACCAAAATCGACGTTTTTATCTTCTTCTTTAATTGTTTCATACGCAGGATGATCACCGGTACCTACGATATAAGAACCGATAGGCAGGCCAGCAACTTCAAGCGAACCTGATGTCATACCACCCGGGAAATATGATGCAAATGCATAACCACCATCAAAGACCCCTGGTCTAACCTGATTAAAATTACGCAAGCCATCAAAACAGTCTGTGGTATAGCCATCAATTGTATAAACATCGCCTACACAACCTGTTGGTACATTATCATCCCAACTATCCGTTGTTGTAATTTGAATGGCATCACCAGCGTCAAATACACTGTTGGCATTATAATCAAAATCTTCAGCGCCTTTAGCACCACCTGTTGACCAGCCAATAGGAGCGTTATCAACATCGGAACGATCAACTATTCCATTGCCATTTTGATCTTTAATTCCTCCTAAACCATCATCTTCATATAATGCAACTTGTATACGAGGGATACCCGGTTCCCAAACTTCGGCTCCGGCAAATTCAGGATCATCTTCTGCTCGTGTTACTGCATAGTAAACAATACCAGTAATACCACCATTTTCTGTTCCTGGATAAACAATTTTACCCCAGTTGATAACACTCGTTTGTCCTAAAAACCCCTGGAAAGCTTGTGTTAGTACTTCACCTGTTTGAGTACGTGTTTTCCCGCCACCAGGTTGAATTTGTGGATTCAATGATTCTACTTCACCAGTAGCTTGATCAATTGGTAATTGTCCACCACCATCAATCTCAACAGTTACACCTGTAGATTTATAGCGACTAAAATCAACTTCGGCAACTAACCAACTGAAAAATGGAAATACTTGATCATACGGAGCCGATCCTGTGGTATCGGTAGGAAAGCCTTGATAGATAGTTCCATCACGCCATCGAATACCAGTTGGAACTTCTGGCATGCCAACTTCTGTTGTATCCCATACGCCATTTTCGTTTGTATCATAGAAAACATTTTGTTCTAATCGAGCAAACCAGGCAAACAAGGAAGGATTTATTGGTGGCAACGGAACTATCTGTCCTGCAGCATTAACTTCAACGGTTACGGCTACCTGTCCAAAAATGTAATCCAAAGGTTTATCCCATATAGAAAGAGAATAGTTACCTACTGGAACATTCGAAATTGTATAATTACCATTTACATCACATTCAGACACAAAAATATTTGGTCCTACAACGTTGTTGGTTCTTAAATTTAAAGCAACCATGCAACCAGATATTGGCCCACCCGAGAAGAAATCAAATACCGGCGGACGAGAATTATGGATAGCAGTAATGTTACCTGTAATTGTTATTGTGCCTGCTGCTGTTACGACAGTTTTAGTGCTAATAGTATTAGATGATTTTGGTACGAAGCCCATAAGCACATGAGGTCCAGGAGGACCAAATTCTGCAAAATACGAAGGCTCATCCGCTTTAACCCAGGCATCGATTGTTGGTGTACCCTCGATTGTCGATGTTTGAACATAATCAACATACTTACTATTACGTGCTGGTACTGCTCTAATTCCGTATTTAGCGGGAGCGAGGTTTTTAATTGTAACTATACCATTACTGCCCGGTTTCGTTTCAAGCTTACCCGAGCCCATTCCACCTGGAGCAATATTGCCATTGGCATCATATATTGTGCCCAGCGGATTACCATAGACATCTTTATTAATTTCTTGTCCGGAAGCACCATAACGACCACCGGCATCTTCCAATATAATTCTAAAACCCTCTAAACCTGCTTCACCTGGTTGATGGGTATTATTTGTTGGGTTCATATCTTCAAAAATGAAAACTCTAATCTGCGCTGTGGGTAATTGATTAGTAGTTACTTTAACGACTGCATCTGCTTGGCCAGCTGCAATCTGAGCACCCCCCATACTTTTACCTTCTGCCAGAGCTGGCAATATTGATATATAGTAACGTTTAGCTGCATCAAGATTAAGGCTGGACCAATTAGTTGGTAACGCAGCAGTTGACTCGCCTTGAGCAATTACTGGCATGTAACTTCGATGGAAGTTTAATGATAAACATTCTTTATATGCTTTTGGATTCGCTCCTGCACCACCCATACAAGTTTCACCAGCAACAACATCATAAGTTTGATCTTCTTCAATAACCCAACGGAAATTACTAATTGCAACTGTTCCAGTCACACCATTTGAAACTGGTAGTACGGTTACATTAGTTAATGCCGAAGCTGAAAAAGATATCGAAAACAATAATGCGATTAATATTGTTGATACCGAGATTTTATTAAACAGTTTAGGTCCATTCACAGGAATACCCTCATCCAATAGTTACATACAGCGGCATTTCACCGCGCCAAATCTGAGGGATATCGTAAAGCATAAAATTTAGTGACATCCCTTTGATAATTTTATGATTGTAATGTAACGCACGAAAATTGGTTTACCACTAGGGTGTTTACAGTATTTAAAGGGTAGGGTTACCCTGCTTTTGTATCTTTCTGAATTGTGATAGCTATCACGGAAGAAAAATATGGAGTGTATTCTAGATTCAGTCTTATAAAATACAATTAGATCAAATTTTAAACACCATATTCAATACGGCTACAAGAAGTAAAACGAAACTAAATCAGATTTAAGAGCCCAGTTATTAACAAAAATATTTTTGCATTCTTTATTAAAGTCTGTAACAATATGATTTTAATAGAGTAAATTTCTGTGCCACATTAATTTTGAACATAATATAATTATATATGTAATCACAGTAATCGTTGCTGC
>JBGMQW010000063.1:0-10151 GCA_048060815.1 Thiohalomonadales bacterium
AGCAAACCGGCATCCGCAGCACCGGCCGGGTCACCCATGTATTCCCCCACCACCAGCGTGTTGCCATCGGGGCTGAAGGTGAAATCTGTACCAAACATATTGCCCTTGGCTGGCGCAGTGGACTGCAACGGGCTGCCCTGTCGCATCCATCCGGTGGTGGTTTTAGTAAACACGTGCAGCAAACCGGTATCCGCAGCACCGACCGGGTCACCCAAGTGTTCCCCCACCACCAGCGTGTTGCCATCGGGGCTGAAGGTGAAATTGGCACCAAACCTATTGCCCGTGGCCGGCGCAGTGGACTGCAACGGGTTGCCCTGTTGCATCCAACCGGTGGTGGTTTTAGTAAACACGTGCAGCAAACCGGTATCCGTAGCACCGGCTGGGTCACCACTAAATTCCCCCACAATCAGCGTGTTGCCATCGGGACTGAAGGAGAAATTGTAACCAAAATAATTGCCCGTCGCCGGTGCAGTGGACACCAATACTTGCTTGGGTTTGATGACTATCGGCTGCACTTCAGGAATCACGCCGTTGCTAATTAATATTTTTTTACTTAACCCTGCTGTGTCATTACCGGCGGTTATTTTATAAAAATGTTTCACCCCTTTTAGTGCGGTTGTATCGGTATAATTTAATAACGCATGCCGGTTTATGAGGGTAGTAAAGGTCTTTTGGTTATCGGTGGATCGGTCAATTTGATAATAATCGGCAACACTGCCCGTCACGGGTGCCCGCCAGGAAATCGCTACTGATGTTTCACTCAAGGCCGTTGCGGTGAGTTGTTGTATGGCACCGGGTGGATCCGCTGGTGGCTCGGTGCCACAGACACCGGTATTACCTACCGTGATTGCAGGTGCAGTGAGCGTGGTAAAATCCCACTGGCAGGGTGTAAGCAGTGCATTGTCGTTGGTATCTTTGATATTTTTAAGAGTGACTCGATAGTGGGAATTGATTTTTAAATCACCAATTTTTAGCTGCACAGTAAGAAGATTGCTTTTAGTGTTAAAAACAAACGAATCCGCATTGTTTAATTTGATTTGACCAGCCCGGTCGATTTCATTATTGATAACCGGGTAGATAGTAACCTGTTCAGTTGTGATGGTGGCTAATGGTTCATTAAATTGTACTTTTATGTAATCCGAGGTTAAAACTTCCGATGACTCTGAACGTGGTATGGTCGAAATGACATAAGGTGGTTTTACATCTTTAGCGGGTGGCGGCGGTGTTGAGCCACCACTGCCGCCGCCACAAGCAGCCACGCTACTGGAGAGCAAGGTGATTAAAATAGCTTTACTGAAGTGAACTGATTGGATTAGCTGACTGAAATAAAAGTGATTTACCACGATAAACTCCTGATTTGGGTATGTTACTTTCAGGAAGTTTGGTGCTGAGATGGAGGCCTTCCTGGCAGTATTGGTGCAGTCATTTCTTAACTGCGTTTCCTTCTGATTTTTTGCTTTATACTATATACAATAGTAAGCGCAAAATAAACCACAACCTAGGTAAATCCAAAACAAAACCAGGGGTCTGTCGGACTTAGGGGATATCGGATTCCGGAATATATAAATTTAGGCTTTGTTTTTCCTTGGCGTTCTTGGCGCCTTGGCGGTTAATTTTTTTATTTTCCCAATAAATTTTCAATTTCCGTTTTTATTTTTTTAATATCCAGTTTTTTATTGTTAATTTGCACTGCTTTAGCTTTGGTGGTTTTAATGAGTTTATACAATTCTTTTTGAATAGATTCTGATTCAGTATCTTGTTTTAGTAATTCAAGTGAAGTTACTATTTCGTTTATTGTTTCTATTGAGCTCTCTTGATATTGATCACTAATGTTTTGTAATTTAGCGAGTAACACATTAACTAAATCTTCATCACCAGTGAATGAAATTTCATTACCAGTATTTTCTCTTTCTGCTAATTTTACAACACATTTATTTGCGGCAAAATTTAATGCGCGTAATGTTTCTTGTATTTTTTCATAGGATATTTCCTGATTGGTATCGGCCTGGGTTGGCATATTTTTTACTAAAATCGATATATTGGAATGATTTACCATTAAGTGTCCGTGTAATTGATAAAACATTCCTGAATCGTGCTGTTCATAAATTACCTGGCGTTCTAATGGTGTTACCACACCAAAGTCGCTGTAATCTTCGGTTGTATCATTAACTCTAAGTTGAATGACAGTTCGTAAACCAAGCTCGGTCGTAATTGATAACATTTTTTTTGCTATTATTTCAGAACTGTTAAATTCATGGCATTGCTCATAATATTGAATAACCAGATTTAAATCATTACTGTAATTTAATGCATGTATAGCAGATTGATTGGATTCGGATAAGCGTTGCTGAAGTTTGGTCTTGTCATTGTTCTGTCTGGCGAGTTCCAGGTTTAATTTAACTTTTTCGCGCAACTTTTCAATTTCGAAAGGTTTTAAAATATAATCAACACCACCGGATTCATATCCCTCTAATCGTTCTGATTCAGATGACTGTCCTGAAAGAAAAATGACGGGGATATTGAGTAATCTGTCATTTTCTTTTAACTTTTTGCAGGTTTCAAAACCACTCATGCCGGGTGGCATTGATACATCGAGTAAAATTAAATCCGGGATGTGGTCTTTAACGTATCGTAAACATTCCTCACCCGATGCTACTAAAGAAACAACATGCTCATCTGATAAAACTTCTTTTATCAAACCTTGTGTTATTTCTTCATCATCAACTGACAGTATCGAAAATTTTGGCACGTTAACTTATTTAATGTAGTGGTAAATTGTCTTTAGTCTGTTTTGATATAACAGAATCCCTGGATAAATATTGCTGTAGTACACGATAACTTTGTTGGCTATTGATGTCTTGCCATAACTCAAATGCCAATAACAGATCTTGTTGTTGTGCTTGCTCGCTCATACTCCGAATTGCGAGTAAGGTATCCATAACATAAACAAATGAATCTGATAGCTGTTGATACAATTTCGCCATACCGGCACCAAGATCTTCGGCCAGATGCAAATAGGCTGTTCGACCCAGATCAACATAATATTTAACTTTCATTTGTCGCCGATATGCACGTTGTGGAAATAAACCTGAAAAAAGTAAACATTGATCACCGACTTCACGTAAGCGTAGTTCACGTTGTGAGCCGGTGCTATTAATACTGTCGATATATTCAAGTGCCATCACTCTTGAATGTAGATTTGCGTTATTGATGTTGCGCATTAACATAAACACCAGATAGCTTTCTAAATCTTCATTCAACGGACTTTGAGTGATCTCCTGGGCCTCCAGTACTAACTGATGCCACTGAGCTGTATTGTTTTCTACTAATATAGATGACATTTTACCTACCTCACTGTAAAGTTTAACGTCAAATTCGACTATAATCTTGAACATACACTATATATATGTATAGTACTAATTACCCATTATTTATATAGGGTAAATAGCAATTTATACAAATTCTAATAAAATCAAGCAACTAAAACATAATTACATAATCCTGAATTATGTAATACAAATATTCACGTGACTCAGTAAACATTTATCATTAAATATCTTTTTACCGTAACCCAGCATGGTTATAATGATCGGCTTTAAGGTTCATTGAATCCGCTAAATTAATAGACAGGTAATAAAGTGGTTGTGAAAAGAGACAGGTTCAATAAAAATCAGATGTTAAATCCATCGACATTTCAGGGCCTGATTTTTACACTACAAGATTATTGGGCTCGAAATGGCTGTACCATTATGCAACCGTATGACATGGAAATGGGGGCCGGAACATTCCACCCTGCTACTTTTATTCGTGCGATTGGACCCGAGCCCTGGCGCACCGCTTATGTACAGCCGTCACGCCGACCAACCGATGGTCGGTATGGGGATAACCCGAATCGTTTACAACATTATTATCAATTTCAGGTTCTATTAAAACCATCACCGATTAATATTCAGGAATTGTATCTGGAATCATTAAGTTTGTTGGGTTTTGATCCATTGGTACACGACATCCGTTTTGTTGAAGACAATTGGGAGTCACCGACTTTAGGTGCCTGGGGTCTAGGCTGGGAAGTTTGGTTAAACGGTATGGAAGTAACTCAGTTCACTTACTTTCAACAAGTTGGTGGTCTGGAGTGTCGTCCGGTTGCGGGTGAGATTACCTATGGTCTTGAACGTCTTGCGATGTACATTCAGGGTGTTGAAAGTTTATTTGATATCGTCTGGTCAAATGGACCCGATGGGCCGGTCACTTATGGTGATATTTTTCATCAAAATGAAGTTGAACAATCGACCTATAATTTTGAACATGCCAATGTTGATTCTTTATTTAACTGGTTTGATGCTTGTGAAAATGAAAGTAAAAATTTAATAAAGCAAAATTTACCGTTGCCGGCATATGAGCAAGTTTTAAAAGCATCTCATACTTTTAACTTGCTTGATGCGCGTCATGCCATTTCAGTTACCGAACGCCAGCGTTACATTTTGCGTATTCGAAATTTATCGCGCGCTGTTGCCGAGCTTTACTATGCCAGCCGTAAAGAACTTGGTTTTCCGCTGTTAAAAAATGCAACCACGAATACTAAAAAACGTAAGGCGGTGTAATATGCCCAGGACCCGTGATTTACTGATTGAAATTGGTACCGAAGAACTACCACCCAAAGCATTACTGTCTTTGTCAAACGCATTTACTGATGGCATTGTGGCTGGACTGCGTAATGCAAATTTAAATTTTGGTGATGTTAAATCATTTGCCACGCCGCGCAGACTCGCGGTGCTTATCTATGGACTTGACGAAGTACAACCCGATAAAGAAACAGAACGACGCGGCCCGGCAGTAACTGCGGCATTTGATGAAGAAGGTGTACCGACCAAAGCGGCTACTGGATTTGCGAAGTCGGTTGGCTTAACCGTGAATGAACTTGAGACCCTCGATACTAAAAAAGGCACCTGGTTAGTTGCACGAATAAAATCAAAAGGCAGTACAACAGTCAGTTTAATTCCTGATATTTTAGCACAAGCATTAGATAAACTACCCACGCCTAAACGCATGCGATGGGGCGATGGGGATGATTTGTTTGTACGCCCGGTACATCGCTTAATTATTTTATTTGGTAAAGAAATAGTCGAAGCCGAACTATTTGGAGTTAAAAGTGGCAAACAAACTTTTGGTCATCGTTTCCATGCTCCTAAAAATTTGAATATTTCCAAGCCCGATGATTACGAAAATATATTGTTGAAAAAAGGTCGTGTTGTTGCCAGTTTTGAACAGCGTAAAAAACAGATTCAAAAACAACTTGTTGATATCGTAAAAGAGTCGAATGTTACGGCGATTGTAGATGAAGACTTATTAAACGAAGTTACCGCAATGGTGGAATGTCCGGTTGCAGTAATGGGCGAGTTTGAACAAAAATATCTGGAGATACCACCTGAAGCATTGATTTTAACCATGAAATCAAATCAAAAATATTTTCATACGGTAGATTCCAATAATAAATTAACCCGATTTTTTATCACCATTGCCAATATTGCGAGTAAAGATGTTAAAAAAGTACGGCAAGGTAATGAGCGTGTGATTCGACCGCGTCTGGCTGATGCTGATTTTTTCTGGCAACTGGATCAAAAAACCACTTTATCGTCGCATTTAAACCAACTTAAAACAGTGGTTTTTCAAAAAAAACTGGGCACTATTTACGATAAAGTACAGCGGGTAAAATCATTGGCTGGTTCTATTTCGGAGCAATTAACTGTTTTGGGTATCGCCAATAATAAAGCCGATGTCCAAACTGCAGCCGGGTTATGTAAGTGCGACTTAATGACTGAAATGGTGATGGAATTTAGCGATCTGCAAGGTGTTATGGGACGCTATTATGCTAAATTCGAAAAATTTAGCGACGATATTTGTAATTCACTCGATGATTATTACAAACCCCGTTTTGCAGGTGATGCACTGCCAACATCAATAACCGGTCAAATTCTTGCGCTGGCAGATAAAATTGATACTTTAGTCGGTATTTTTGCCATTGGCCAAAAACCTACGGGGGATAAGGATCCGTTTGCGCTGCGTCGTGCCACCATTGGTATTTTGCGTATTATGATTGAATGTAATCTACCACTCAATATAAATGAAATTTTAACAACCAGTGCAAAAACATTTGCTCCCGATTTAAAAGCAAGTAATAATATTACCGAATTGCATCAATTTATGATTGATCGCTTACGTGCTTATTATGCCGATCTTAATATTGAATTTATGGTATTTGATGCAGTAGTATCACAATTTAAATTGAACCCATCGGATATCCATGCGCGAATTAAAGCCGTGGATTATTTTAAAAAACGTCCTGAAGCCAGTAGCTTATCAGCAGCAAATAAGCGTATTTCTAATATATTGAAAAAAGTACAAGGCGAGCTACCTAAAAAAATTAATCCTGATAAATTCACAAATGAAGCAGAAACTAACTTGTTTACGCATTTAGAACTTGTTCAAAAAGATATCCAGCCGTTAATGGAAAAACTCGATTATACTGCAATTCTCCAGGAGCTATCTGTTCTTAAAGAACCGGTTGATGGTTTTTTTGATAATGTCATGGTACTCGATGATGATCTTGAAATTCGAAATAATCGCCTGGCGATTTTAAATATGATCCAACAGTTATTTTTAAACGTTGCTGATATCTCTAAATTACAAGCGAGCTAGAAATAAAATGAATAACTCAGATTCCTTCAGTGAAATGATGAAAACGGTACAACTGTTTCACGATAAGCACGATTTTAAAAACACCGGTGGGGAAGAGTTGACCTACCGTGTGGCATTAATGGCGGAAGAGCTTGGTGAAATTTCTTCTGCGGTCACCAAAGGTAAAAACAAAAATGAAATATCCGAAGAGTGTGCGGATTTATTCATTTTGTTACTCGGCACAGCCATAGCGGCAGATTTTGATATGAATACAGCCTTTTGGGCAAAAATGGAAAAAATCATGTCCCGTGAATCACGGATGGTCAATGGTCGAATACGTGTTTCTGAATTTCGTGATGTTGACTAAAGTTAATAAGTTGATATTAAGAATATTTTTTTTTAGTTTATAATAACTCGAAATTTACCTGTAAATCGCTTATGAAATTAATCATATTAGATCGTGATGGGGTTATAAACGAAGACTCTGATGATTACATTAAAAGCCCGGAAGAATTTATCCCAATAACCGGTAGCTTTGAAGCCATCACACGCTTATATCATGCTAATTTTAAAATAATAATCGCGACCAACCAATCGGGATTAGCGCGTGGTTATTATGATTTGGATATACTCAATAGCATCCATTCAAAAATGCATCGCTTACTCGGAATACACGGTGGTAAAATTGAAGCTATATTTTTTTGCCCTCATGGACCGGATGATAATTGTACCTGTCGTAAACCCAAAACTGGTATGTTAGATGATATAGCCGATCGTTATCAAATTTCTTTAAACAATATTCCTTTTATAGGCGATTCGTTAACGGATATTAATGCAGCCCGATCAGCAGGCGCATCGCCTTATCTTGTTAAAACCGGTAAAGGTAAACGTACCATTAAAAATGCAACTAAAAATGAATTGGACAACATTCCAATATTTAACGATCTTAATGATGTAACCAATCATCTGTTAAACATTTATTAAACTAATTGACCGCACATGATATTTATTCGTTCTCTTATATTTAGTCTCGTCATGCTGGTGTTAACAGGATTTGTTGCAATTACCGGTTTCCTGACGGCACCTTTGCCACTAAAAATGCGTAACTATTTTATACGTTATTATGCATTATCAGTTTTAATCGCGGTAAAATTTATTTGTGGTATTCGTTATGAAGTGACTGGAACCGAAAATATCGACGATGAAACTTGCATTCTTATCTCTAATCATCAATCAACCTGGGAAACTTTAGTCGTACAGGAAATCTTTCCACATTTGTGTTTTGTGGTAAAAAAAGAATTATTATGGGTGCCCTTGTTTGGTTGGGCACTTGCAATGCTGGCTCCCATCGCTATCGATCGAAAATCCGGTCGAAATGCCATACAACAAATAGTTGAACAAGGTACTAGTCGGCTTCAATCCGGTATCTGGGTAGTAATTTTTCCCGAAGGAACGCGTATCGCATATGACAAAAAAGCACGTCATAAAAAGGGAGGAGCAATTTTAGCCAAATCTTCCGGATTTAATATTATTCCAATGGCGCATAATGCTGGCAAATATTGGCCAAAAAAAGGTTTCCTTAAAAAACCTGGGACAATTAAGGTTGTTATTGGTAAAAAAATCCTTACAAAGTCATTATCGGTTGATGAAATCATCAAACAAACTCAAAACTGGATTGAATCAACTCGAAAATCACTCAAATAAAACGTAAATAATCATAATTAACAATAATTTAAAGCAATTCCTGTCATTTTACAGCTGTGTTAACTTTTTAGACATTTGGCTTGAATAGCCTCATAATCTAACGTATGACCCCCAGCTAGTTAAGTATTATTAAATAGACTATCAATTAACTCTTAAATTAATCCTACTATGAGTATTTGGTATCATTCAGGATATGGATAGTAAACATTGCATAGCTCTAAGACTCGTCATAAAGATAACATTCAATCTTTGATTTTCTTCATTCTTATAATAGTCTTTTCTATTATCACGGTTACGCAAGAATCAATCGCAGAATCAAATACAGAAAATGTTAGATACATAATTGATGATGCATTAAAAATCAAACTTTATGACGATCCACAGTGGCTCAAATTATTACATTACCAGAAAAATTCTTTTTCCAAATCTTTTTACAGTGACATTGATGGCACGAGATTTTTTAATGCCGTAAAGGGAAGTCGCAACCCTCGCACTGAATTAATCGCCACCATTAAAGCGCTGCATAGCACAAATATTAAAGACTTTAGAAATGTTAACCAACATCCTCAATGTCGATTTCCCGCAAGATTGTCATGGTTAAAAGATATCTTACCCAGTTTTAATGAAGAATTACCGACAATAAAGTGCAAAAAGTTTTTAGAATGGCGGCATTTTCTAAATTCGGAAAGTCTGTCTTTAATTTATGTCAGTCCCAGTGCGGATACTTCCGGTTCAATTTTTGGTAATACCTTTCTTAAAATTAATCCACCTAAACTGCATAAAAATGTTTTTAACAAAGATAAAAATTTATTACCTGCAAAAGCGGTTAGTTATGACATTAATCCGAGTGAACTACAAAAAGGAGAGTGGTTTTATTCTATCAAAACCGTATTTGGAAAATATCCGGGTAAATTAACAGTTGAGCCTTATGTTAAACGAATTGCACGATTCCCCAATAGTGAGTACCGTGACATTTGGGAATATGAATTAAATCTGACACCTTTCGAAACGTCACAATTACTGGAACACGTATGGGAATTACAGCAAGCTCAAATTGACTATTACTTCTTTGATGAAAATTCTTCCTACATGTTATTAAGCTTAATTGATGCTGTAAAACCCGAACTTAATCTTACAGAATCTTTTTCATTGCAAGTACTACCTGTTGATACAATGCGCTTGTTAATCAAAAAAGAAGTTGTTTCCAATATTAAATATATTCCATCAACATTAACGAATATAAAATACCACTATAGTGAGTATCCACGTTCTCAGCGAAAGATTATTACCGGTTTCATCAGGGGAAGTTTAACAACTAATGATCCAGAATTTCAAAAACTTTCTGCAACAATACAAGTTTTTTTAATCGAAGTTGCAAATCAATATTTACAACTTTCTTATAAAAGAGAAGAAATTGATAGAATATCCTATAAAATTCGATCATTGCGTTTGCGCAAGGCACGTAAAAAACTGGACCCATTAATTGAATTGTCTGATGCACCACCTCCAGAAGTTCGACCCGATCAAGATCATAAAACTTCAAAAATTGGATTTGGTATCGGACAAGAGGATTCAGTAAATTTTCTTGAACTTACCTGGCGACCTGCATTTCACGATTTATTAGACAGAACGGGTACATATAACTCCGGTACACAAATTAATTATTTAGATACTGCTATTCGACTCGACCAGGAACACGGACTAGTACAACTTGATAAATTACATTTCATCAGTGTTTATTCCTTACAACCACGTAGTGCATTATTTAAACC
>JBGMQW010000063.1:10251-17205 GCA_048060815.1 Thiohalomonadales bacterium
CAAAATAATAAAAATATTATTGAAAAGTATTCATTAGGAAACAGCTTTAAACTGAGTCATAATAAGGTAATTAGACTGTTTTTAGTCAAACAAGGATTCGATAACTTCAGCAAGCAGGAAGTAAATCTCAACCTAAGCTGGTATTATTAAGCAGGTTTATATTCGTTTTCTTGCATATTTCTATAGTTGATGCACGATATCAAATATACAACTCTTGATAGTAACCACTCACTTACACATAAATATACGTTAAATCAGTAGTATGTATAAAACACTTATAAATTCCATCCGGGATAGTTTACGTTTGTATCAAAATCATTTTGTTATGCTTATTGGTATAGCTTTACCATTTCTGGTAATCATAGAACTGTTTGAGGCATATTATATTGCAACCTACCTTTCTACTCCTTTTATGCTTGATGATTTAACACCTCTATTGATATCTCATTTAACAATAAAGCCATTTTATAACATCGCTATTATATTTTACATTTCTTCAGTAATTTCATCTCAAAGTTTGTCAATTAAACAAGCGTGGTTATTGAGTGTTAAATTTTGGCCAATTTATTTCTTGTTATATTTACTCACAAACTTGTTAATTGGTACTGGTCTAATGTTTTATGTGATTCCGGGTATTTTTCTTTTTATTCGATTTTCGTTTGCTGAATTTCACCTATTACTTGATAAGCAATCGCCATTAAGAGCAATAAAATCCAGCTTTACAAATACACGAAAACATTTTCTGATATTAAGCGCAGGATTTTTGATATTTGCTATAGTAATATTTTATTTTTCTTCACTACTAAATACTATGTTCGATATAGCTGAACCTGAAATAAACTTTGAATTAATATCAGAGGTGTTTCAAAAAAAATCGTCATCAGAATCTCAAGCAGTAATTGATGGAAAGCAACTTATAAAATTTCCTGATTTTTCTTTGTTGAAAGCAATTTTTAGTATTATATATAATCTGGCTCTTATTATATTTACTATTTTTGCTTTTCGAATTTATCATATAACTAAAGAACAGGCTGAGATTCGAGTAGCTTAATCTTGAAAATAATTAACTAACCTGAATGGATGTCCTGTTACAAATTTCCAGTTATTCATAAGTTGTTAACTGTACGGAAATATCCCGTACGTGTTGACAGCACAATTAATTTTGTCTATAGTAACTAACAGTACGGTAATATTCCGTACAAAATATATAGGAGAACAGACATGGCAACCACACGTTTTGACATGCGATTAGACGAAGAAATTAAGTCAAAAGCTGAAAAAGCCTCTGCTTTGCTGGGTATGAAGAGCCTTACTGAATATGTGGTCAGGTTAATGGAACAAAATGCCACTCAAGTAATCGCTGAACACGAAAACATTATTGTGCAGGATGATATTTTTGATCGTTTTATGAGTGCTTGTGAACAGGTCAAAAAACCCAACGCAGCTTTGCTTCAAGCTGCAGCATTTAGTAAGGAACAGGATATTAAGTGAGTTGGAACAAAGAATTTGTCGAACTTGATAAGGCAATTCATGATCGATTATCTTTTGATTGTGGTGAAAGTGAATTAAATACCTTTCTTCAAACTAACGCAGCTAAACACATGGAAGTTGGTGTTAGTCGTACAATGTTACTCCCAGCTTCAGCTCCACTTCCTGGTGGTAAATATCCAATTTGCGCATTTTATACTATTGCACCAAGTTCAATTGGTCGGGAAACATTGCCCGATACATTAGCAAAAAAACTACCACGTTATCCTGTGCCGGTATTTTTGCTGGCACAACTGGCAGTGCATTCTGAGTATCATGGTAAAGGCTTAGGTAAAATTACACTGATAAAAGCGCTTGAGTATTTATGGGAAATAAATTCTTACATAAAAGCCTATGCTGTTATTGTTGATTGCTTAAACGGTAACGCTGAAAAATTTTACCTTAAATATGGATTTGAAATATTAGGTAAATACAATGAGCGAGTAAGGATGTTCCTTCGTATGACCACAATTGAACAATTATTTCAGTAAGATTTATTGATTGTGTTGTTATCAAGGTAATTTTTTTTAATTATATTACCGATAACTTAATTATGAGTTTTATTCCAGAGAATACACTCTACTTGCATGATCCAAATGATACCCTCCTTGCCCTCGTTAACTACAATAACAATAAAATGATAATTTTGTCTTGCTAACTTAAAACTCGAATTCATATCAGTATATTCCCAAAATTAAATCATTCTGATGATGAAAATAATTCTTGATGAGTCAGGATTTGAAACTTTTAATTCGTCAAAAAAGAACTATTATTATAGTAGTTTACAAACATTTACTTTATAAATAGCTTTGAATTTTTGTGGTTTAAAATATTGAGTAAAAGCACTACAGCCTTTGAAGTGAAAACAATCATGTCGATTAAAAAGTAAAGCTGCTAACGCGATGCCTTCCAATCCAACTAATACAGTATTAAGAGCAATCCTTGATTCAGTGGTCGAAGGAATATTAGTGGTCGATGTCGATGGGGCAATTACCTTATTTAATTCACGATTTACTGATATGTGGGGAATAGCGCGAGATTTAATATTACAGCGAAATGACAAGAAATTACTGCAATTTGTGTTAGATCAATTAATCGATCCCAATGCTTTTATGCAAAAAATACAATTACTTTATGGTAGTCATGTCAGAGAACATGATTTCATTAAATTTAAAGATGGTAAAACGTTTGATCGTTTTACCGCACCGATGGAACTGGAAAACGATAAACTAGGGCGTATCTGGACATTTCGTGATATTACCGGACAAGTAGATGCTGAACAAGAAATTCATCGCTATAAAAATCACCTTGAAGAGTTAGTTGCGGTACGAACCAAAGATCTGGAACAAGCCAATACCCGACTTGAAGCGTTTAGTTATTCTGCGTCACATGATTTGCAGGCACCGTTACGCAGTATCGATGGGTACTGTGCAATTTTACTTGAAGATTACCAAGATACACTCGATGAACAAGGTAAAAAATATTTGTCGCAAATTCGTTTATCGGTAGAAAAAATGGGAACACTCATCAGTAAATTACTCAAGTTGTCTCAAGTTACGCATAATCAATTAAGCCGTGAAAATATCGATTTAACGGCAATAGTCACCAGTATTTTATCTCGCTTGCACCGTGATACACCTGAACGTCAACTTGAAGTTGATATTGCTAATGGTATGCAGGTATATGCAGATTCAGCATTATTAAAAATTGCATTGGAAAACTTACTGGAAAATGCCTGGAAATATACCGGGACTCAGGAAAAATCTATCATTAAAGTTGGTTATTCTATTGAAAATGAAGAAACGGTTTTTTATATCAAAGATAATGGTATCGGTTTTGATAGCGATGCGGAAAATAAATTATTTAAGCCATTTCAACGATTATCATCAGCCAGGGAATTTTCGGGTACGGGTATTGGTTTAGCGACAGTACAGCGCATTATCGCTCGACATGATGGCAGGATATGGGCAGTAGCCGAGCCCGGTAAAGGTGCAACTTTTTATTTCACACTGTCATTAGCTAAGTAATGACAGGAAATAATTTATTCCATTTTTTTGTACTTCCGTGTAGTAGGAAATTTTTAATGCGTCATCCTAAATCCGTTAACTCGGTTTTTGATGTAACACAGCTTCTTTCTCATGAGGGCTATTACGCACAATAATGGCTCGGGCTTCTTGCGTTTTACTCAGGTTAATGGGTTGGTGATACAAATCAGGGGGAATAAAAATAAAATCCCCTGCTTTGTTAATAACGGAATTTTGAAGATCATCACCATAAAATGTTTCCACAGAACCTGAGATTAGATATATACCGGTTTCAAATTCATCGTGGTAATGTGGTTCAGCGCTAGCACCGGGTGGGATCACCACCATATTCATCGAAAGACCTTTTGCACCTGCCGTAATATTCGATATACCAACAAAATACGGTAGTTTTTGTACGGAATTTATCTGCTTAGGTGAAGAAATAGTGACTATGTCCGCACTCGTTTTTAATTCTGGATCAATTTTCATTTATCTTTCCTTAGTTAAAATGAAATCCTTAAATTAATAAATTTTAGACATTTAGAGATTACTGGGTAGAATAAATATAACATAGAGTCTTGCAAAATCTAAACAGGATTTCAGGTTAAGTCATCATAATAAATATAGGAATTATGAAGGTTAATGAGCTAATACAGTGAATATGCAATAAATCAGCCACAGGTGTTGATTAAGTGATTTAATATGAAATGTAACCGTGTTCATAAATCATACTCCAAAAACTTTTTTTCCGTAAAATTTCTACGGGTTTCAAATAGTTTGCTTATATTAAGTACTCTAATTGCTAGCGTCTGTAAGCCAGTCATCTTTAAAAATAATCGTGATGGGCTTCACTTTCTTGCATCAATATTACAGATTTAAAGCTACAAGGCTCTTAAATATAGATTTTTCGGCCTAACGAGCAAACTCATGGCAGGATATAATTCTCATTCTTTTAGATTAAATAGTTTTGCTCTTGCTGTCATGAACGTCACTGTACTCAGCAGAAATCTTTGATGTGAAACGTGAACCTGGTATGTTAATGTCACGATATATCGTTCCATTTCCAGTCATCGAGATGCTGGTCTGTGTTAATTCGTTTAGTGAATTAAACACACTATTTTGGTTTACTTGTTAAAGAATTAAAAATAATGAAATAATAAGGAGTAGTCCAATGCAACATGCAATAACTAAATCGATTCAATCAAAAAACAAACTACCGTATCTTATCAGCATTTCTACAGCAGTTTGTTTGACTTTAACATTAACCCAAAATGTTTTGGCGGCAGGTGGAGGTTTAGTTACTGAAGGTACTGAATCGCTAAGCAGCTCCGTGAAACCACGGCCTTATTCACCGTATGCTAGCCGAAAATTCCCCGACCACCCGCTTTGGGGTGATACACATTTACATACCGCCATTTCATTTGATGCCGGTGCTTTTGGAGCGCGATTATTACCACCGGATGCTTATCGTTTTGCAAGAGGCGAAGAAGTGGTTTCATCAACCGGCCAACCGGTAAAGTTATCACGCCCATTGGATTTCCTGGTGGTAGCCGATCACTCTGATAACATGGGATTTTTTCCAAAATTACAGGCGGGTGCTCCCTATATAATGGCGAGCAACAAAGGCCGAGAATGGAATAAAATGGTGAATGCCGGAGGACAAGAAGCGGTAAAAGCAGCTGCCGATATTATTGCCAACTTTGCACAAGGTAAATTTCCTGAAGAATTGAAATCCCTACCCGGCATGGCGATATATCGCTCCACCTGGGATAATATTATCAATGCTGCTGAACAAGCCAATGATCCGGGGCATTTTACGGCATTCATTGGCTATGAATGGACTTCACTTATAAAAGGTAACAATATGCACCGGGTAGTGATTTATCGGGATGGTGCTGATCGCGCTCGATTAATGGAGCCCTACACAACGACTAAACCGCTCGGTAGCCCGGATCCAATTGATTTATGGAAATGGTTAGCAAGTTACGAGAAAAAAACCGCCGGTCAGGTATTAGCGATCGCACATAATGGTAATTTAAGCAACGGTATTATGTTTCCGGAAAAAGCCGCACTGGGTAAATCCATCAATAAATATTATGTTCAACAACGCGCACGTTGGGAACCGCTTTATGAAGTAACGCAAATAAAAGGTGATGGCGAAGCCCATCCATTTTTATCAAAAAATGATGAGTTCGCGGATTACGGTACCTGGGATCAAGGAAATCTGGATCTCAGCGAAGACAAGAAAAATGACATGTTACGCTTTGAGTATGCCCGTTCTGCATTAAAAACCGGTTTGAGACTCCAAAACAAGTTAGGCACTAACCCCTATAAATTTGGAATGATCGGTTCTACCGACAGCCATACCGGATTAGCCGCCATCGAAGAAGACAGTTATTTCGGTAAACATGCCGGTACTGAACCCAATAAAGATCGCTATAAACACCCAATGGCGAAAATGGGCGATAAAGAATATAAAGGTTACTCGCCACTTGCATCAGGTTGGGCAGCTGTTTGGGCACAAGAAAATACCCGGGCGTCGATCTTTGATGCAATGCAACGCAAAGAAACCTACGCCACGACGGGTAGTCGGATGATTGTCCGTTTCTTCGGTGGCTGGATATTTGACAAAAAAGACGCAAACGGTCGATTACCTGCCAATGTTGGTTATGCTAAAGGTGTACCGATGGGCGGCAGCCTTTCTAAAGTACCAAAAGGCAAAACTGCGCCAACCTTTCTGGTTGCAGCATTAAAAGATCCGATTGGTGGCAATCTGGATCGCATTCAAATTATTAAAGGCTGGGTTGACAGCAAAAACAAGATGCATGAAAAAGTCTATGATGTAGTTTGGTCCGGAAATCGTAAACCCGATGACAAGGGTAAATTACCCTCTGTCGGAAACACAGTAGATGTTGCCGATGCCAGTTGGACGAACACCATAGGCAGTACCGAACTCACTACAGTGTGGCAAGATCCAAAATTTAATGCTAAAGAAAATGCATTTTACTATGTTCGCGTAATTGAAATTCCAACACCACGTTGGACTGCATACGATGCTAAATACTTTAAAGTTAACATGCCCAAGGAAGTTCCAATGATAACAACAGAACGTGCTTATACTTCACCGATTTGGTATACACCTGAGAAAAAATAATAAATAATCTGAATTATGATTAATCAGCAAGTATGTGGGGGGGAATTGTAGAATTCAGAGCTAGAAGATAGCAATAATGCGGAGTTAGGTTGTCCAAAACAAAAAAATACGGTGCTTTTTAGTACTTTTTCTGGTTTAATTATAAGTTCCACTAGGAAAAAAGTTGTCTATTTAACATTCAAGGAATAAAAGTTATGAAAAAATATGTTTTTTTAATAAGTGTCTTTATGGTTTTAAACTTGTCAGCTT
>JBGMQW010000064.1:0-6928 GCA_048060815.1 Thiohalomonadales bacterium
TGGCATGGGTTCATTGGTGGAATTTTTATTTTGTACTAATCTACCACGGATATACTTGTCATTGGACCAAGCTGTAAAAATTCCTTCTGGAGATTCAGAAATTATTAACGTGTCTGCGACTGCTAATTGATTTATAAATAGACCGATAATTAATGATATCATTATTTTTTTCATGTATGTACTCCTAGTATAAATGGTTAGTATAACTGTTTTATGTTATAAAAATGGTTTTTGAAATGGATAAAAGTCCAAAAATTGCCAATAGGATAATTCAATTATTATTGAAAAAATAAAAGGATTAATTTTTTTAGTTTTGTTTTAAGTTTGTATTTATTTTTTTGTGTCATTGGTGTATTTTTTAATAGTAATTAAAAAATTAATGCATTATGAATAATATCGTCTAAAATAGCAGGTGCAATAAAAAGTGGTACCAGATTTAACAAGATTCCAGTTCGTCCAAGTTGCGCTGCATTAATGAAACATAAGTTACAATTTGAAATATGGCAATTTATCATTTTCAGCTTTAAGTCCGGTTTCGAAGCCGGTGGCTTTAGTGGAATCTTGTTCACAATACTTGTTTATAGATTACACTGAATAGTTACATTTAATTTAATTTTATTAAGGAGATACTATGATAACTAGAAATTTTTTTGGTCTGGATAGCTTCGTTATTCGTTTTATTTTTGCACTATTCATTGTATTTGCTACTTACAATCCTACTGAGTATTCTTACTATCACTGGATTTCAGAATCACTGGCAGAGTTTAGTGTTCTTAAAGCATTTTTTGGTGTTATTTTACTTATTGGCTGGATAATATTAATACGTGCGACATTAGGATCACTTGGTTATATCGGTATTATATTAGGACTAACGTTTTTTGGTCTTGCCAGTTGGTTGATTATTGATGTATTCGGTTTAGCAACTAATAATTTTTTCATGATTAGTTTCATTATCGAAATCATGTTAGTCAGTGTTTTAAGTGTTGGGGTTTCATGGTCACATCTACGTCGTCGCATCAGTGGTCAAATAGATACTGATGAACTTGACAGAGAAGGTTAAGAAGCGAAAGTTTAACCTCCGCTTATCTTAAAATAGAGTACATCATAATCGAAGGTGAAATTTGATTGATATGAAAATAATCATATCATGATATATTGTCCTAATATATCATCCTTAGATTCAAAATAAGGTTCGTTATGGCACATAATCAACAGCATCATTTTCCTGAAAAACCAGAAAACAATCAGGCGGACTCCCGTTATCGTGAAACAGTGAAAGTCACGCTTATCGGGTCTGTAATTGATTTAGTTCTTGGTGTGGTAAAAATAATGGTGGGGATCAGTGCTAATTCACAAGCCTTGATTGCAGATGGCGTTCATTCCTTATCTGATTTAATGACCGATGGTTTAGTGCTTTATGCTGCTAAACATGCCTCACGTGCAGCGGATGCTGAGCATCCTTATGGTCATGCGCGTATCGAAACAGTGGCCACGGTGATCCTCGGGGTAGCATTAATAGCAGTAGCAATCGGCATCAGCGCAGATGCTATTCAGCGATTATTTGAACCAGAATCTTTGTTAATACCCGGTAAATGGACATTAATTGTCGCGGTTATATCAATTGTATCCAAGGAAGCCATTTACCATTACACCATGTTTGTCGCGAAAAAATTACGCTCAAATATGTTGCGTGCAAATGCCTGGCATAGTCGCTCAGACGCGATTTCGTCAGTGATCGTGGTGATTGGTATTGTGGGTAGTATGTTAGGGCTTACTTACCTAGATGCTGTTGCTGCAGTTGGTGTTGCGTTGATGGTTGCAAAAATCGGCTGGGATTTGGTGTGGCATAGTATGCGCGAATTAATGGATACCGGTCTGGAAAGTGAGCGTATTACCGAGATAAAAGAGATCATCAAATCCATCGATGGAGTACGAACTTTACACATGTTGCGTAGCCGACTGATGGGTGCAGATGCTCTGATTGATGTCCATATCCAGGTGCCCGACGATTTAAGTGTGTCAGAAGCGCATTATATTAGTGAAACCGTGAGTAGACGCTTAATAACTGAAATCGAAGAGATTCGTGAAGTGATGGTGCACATTGATCCGGAGGATGATGAAGTTACCCAGATTAGTACCGCTCTACCTGATCGAACAGCGGTGATGAAAAAAATGGAATCTTGCTGGGCAGAAATTTCTGCATACCGTTCAGTAAAGCGAACTGTTTTACACTATTTAAATGGCGAGTTAATAATCGATGTGTATTTACCACTTTCAATATTACAGGATCTAGGCGACAATGCTGGGCATAATTTAACAATTGAATTCAATCAAGCTGTTGAAAGTGAAGAGTATATTCGAGTTGTACGACTTTATTACTTTTAAGAATATAAAGAATAACCAGTTTGTATTGTAGGTTCGTCGCTTTAATTCGATGATTAAAGCACATAATTAGAGCATAATAATAATTCATTGCACTTATCTAGTGCATTCGTGAAATTTTAATCGAACAATAATTAATATTATCTCTAAATATCAATTAGTTATAAATTGGCACAATTAGTGCTGAATTATAATATTATACTGTGATACTTTGGCGTATTTCAAAGCACTAGAGCTTGGCATAACAATTTTGATTTAATTTTGGAGGAACAACGATGTCGGTAGACAACGCACTTAAAATGATGAAAGACAACGGAGTCAAATTTGTTGACTTCCGATTTACCGACACCCGCGGTAAAGAACAACATGTATCAGTACCTGCTCATAGTATCAGTGAGAAGGATTTTAAATTGGGTAAAATGTTTGATGGCTCCTCCATTGCGGGCTGGAAAGGCATTAACGAATCTGACATGATATTAATGCCAGATGCAGATTCTGCAGTTATGGATCCATTCTTCGATGATTCAACCATGATTTTACGATGTGACATCGTTGAGCCAGCCACGGGTCAAGGTTATGAGCGTGACCCGCGTTCTGTTGCAAAACGTGCAGAAGAATATCTAAAATCAACCGGCATTGGTGATACTGCATATTTTGGTCCTGAACCAGAATTTTTCGTTTTAGACGATGTTCGTTGGGGTGCGGATATGAGTGGCGCATTCTACAAAGTCGATTCAGATGAAGCATCATGGAACTCGGAACGTATTTTTGAAGATGGCAATATTGGCCATCGTCCTGGTCCTAAAGGGGGCTATTTCCCTGTACCACCTGTTGATTCATTACAGGATATGCGTTCTGCCATGTGTTTAGCAATGGAAGAAATGGGCCTTATAACTGAAGTGCATCACCACGAAGTAGCAACTGCAGGTCAGTGTGAAATTGGAACCGTTTTTAATACCCTGGTAAAGCGCGCAGATCAAAACCAGATTTTAAAATACGTAGTGCATAACATTGCACACGCTTATGGTAAAACAGCAACCTTCATGCCAAAACCTCTGGTAGGTGATAATGGTAACGGTATGCACGTGCATATGTCGATTGCTAAAGGCGGTGAAAACTTGTTTGCAGGTGATAAATACGGTGGTTTAAGTGACACTGCATTATACTATATTGGTGGCATAATTAAACATGCACGTTCATTAAATGCATTCACCAATGGTAGTACCAATAGTTATAAACGTTTAGTACCAGGATTTGAAGCACCTGTAATGTTAGCCTATTCTGCACGTAACCGTTCAGCATCTATTCGTATCCCATTTGATTCAAATCCAAAAGGACGTCGAATTGAGGTACGCTTCCCGGATTCAGCAGCGAATCCTTACCTGACTTTTGCATCCTTATTATTAGCAGGTCTGGATGGTATCCAAAACAAAATTGATCCAGGCGAAGCAATGGACAAAGATTTGTATGATTTGCCTCCTGAAGAAGATGCCGCGATTCCAAAAGTGTGTGCATCACTAGAAGAAGCGCTAGAAGCATTAGATGGCGACCGTGACTATTTAAAAGCCGGTGGTGTCTTTACCGATGATGCGATTGATGCTTATATTGATCTTAAAATGGAAGAACTCACCCGTTTACGAATGACAACGCATCCTGTTGAATTTGATATGTATTATAGCTGTTAATTTCATTTGAGTAATTGATATGAGAAACGCTCCCATTTGGGGGCGTTTTTTTTGAGCTATACTATTGAGAATTCATAATATCGTGCATATAGTTATAATATGATGTTCAGAACTAGTTTTAGATTATGGTTATTTTCAATATTATTTGCGTTAACCAACGCAACATTTGCAATAGAGCCATCGAGTAATGAGACCAGGAGCTCAACAGATAAAAGCACAGTTTATCGTAATGTGAATGAAGACGGTGTAATTGAGTTTTCAGATAGGAATGTCACTAATTCAGAAAAAGTAGAATTAAAACCCACAAATACTTTTAAAGCAGCCGATAAAAAAATTACCCCCCCAGCACCTGCAACGACTAAGGAAAAATCATTTTCATCGCAAAATGGTGTTACTTATACAAAAATATCGATAACCTCACCTGCAGAAGAGCAACAAATTAGAAGCAATGATGGTTTATTAACGGTATCAGTATCAACACAGCCCGGATTAAATAGTGCTGCAGGCGATCAAATAGAATTATTTCTTGATGGCCGATCACAGGGAAAGCAGAAAAATACGAGTTTCAATCTTAATGAAGTTGTTAGAGGAGAACACAAACTCCAGGCTAAGATCGTTAATAAAAATGGTAATGTGTTAATATCAAGCAAAACTATTCTGATCTATATTCAGAAATATTCGGCAATCAATCCAATCAAATCAAAACGAAGATAAAGGTATTCATTTCCGGTGGATTGCGTTTATCTTGAATTTAACCACGATTTCAATACAAATTCCCTTTACCCGAGTCCAGCTTAAGCTTATATAGTATGTCTTCAATACTCATCATAATTGCACCATTATGGTGCATTTATAGGGATAATTCGTTACACTAGTCCGAACATGCAATTATTTGTTATTTATCCTTTATATTTAATTAAAAAATGGTAAAAAATACAGTTGAAAGCAAAATTGCTTTTCGGGTGCTTGAGAACCTGAATCATGCGGTATTATTATTTGATCAAGAATTAAAGCTGCGTTACTTAAATGTGGAAGCCGAACGTTTATTTGGGAATAGTGCGCGCCGTTTATTGGGGCAATCTGCACATGTTCTGCTTTCAGGCGAAACTGATTTAGTCGTACAGCTGGATCATGCCATCTCCACCCTTCAGCCATTTACGCATCGTGCCATTAGTATCACCTTGTCCTATAAAAATCCAATAATGGTTGACCTGACAGCATCACCTTTTTCTGAAAATCAGGTAGTTAATGAAATTATTGTTGAAATTAGTCAAGTAGACAGAATGGTGCGCATCGCACAAGATGAAATATTATTAAAACAACAAAATGTAACGCAAGAAATTGTTCGTGGTCTGGCGCATGAAGTCAAAAATCCTTTAGGTGGCCTGCGGGGCGCAGCACAATTATTAGAAAAAGAATTACCCAGTAAGGAACTCAAGGAATATACACAGGTGATTATTAGTGAGGCAGATCGCTTGCAAAATTTAGTGAACAGATTATTAGGGCCTTCAACATTACCGAAACAGCAACTTGTTAATATTCACGAAATGTTAGAGCGGGTAAGAAATTTAGTATTAGCAGAAATCGATAGCAACATTAAATTACATCGGGATTATGATCCAAGCATCCCGGACTTAAAAGCCGATCCGGATCAACTGATTCAAGCAATATTAAACATTGTACGAAATGCCGTTCAAGCATTATCTGGTTCGGGTAATATTTATCTAAAAACGCGAATCCAAAGACAATTTTCAATTGGGCATCATCGTTTCAGATTAGTGGTTTCAATATCAATTATTGATGATGGACCAGGGATTCCGGCTGAAATTAAAGAAAGAATATTTTATCCATTAGTGACATCACGCGCAAAAGGGACAGGTTTGGGATTATCCATTGCACAATCATTAATTCAAAAACACTCCGGTATTATCGAATGTAATAGTAAAGTTGGTCATACAGAATTTACTATTAATATACCAATCGAAGATATTAAAAAATAAGGTAACTTCTCTATGAACCTCCGCGAGCTCAGCGGTTCAAAAAAATAGTAGAGAATGAGAAAAGTAATGAATATGATAAATTTAATGAAAATAATTTTTAGTGAAAAATACAATGAGTAATGAAACAGTTTGGGTAGTTGATGACGATCGATCGATTCGTTGGGTTTTGGAAAAAGCATTGTTGAGTGCCGGTTTAATTGTGGAAGTGTTTGAAGAAGCCAGTGCTGTATTGAAAGCACTGGAAAATAAACAACCCGATGCAATAATTACTGATATCCGTATGCCAGGAATAGATGGACTGGAGTTATTATCGCGTATTCATAAACGATATCCACAAATGCCGGTTATTATTATCACTGCACATTCCGATTTAGACAGTACTGTATCAGCCTATCAGGGTGGCGCATTCGAATATCTGCCGAAACCCTTTGATACAGATGAAGCCGTTGAACTGGCAAGACGCGCAGTAAAACACCAGCAGAGTCAGACCAAAAAACCAGAAACAACAATTTTAAATACCCCGGAGATAATTGGTGAAGCAGCATCAATGCAAGAAGTGTTTCGTGCCATCGGTCGTTTATCACAATCAAATATTACAGTATTAATAAACGGACAATCCGGTACTGGTAAAGAACTTGTCGCCCATGCCCTGCACCGACACAGTCCGCGTTCGGAAGAACCTTTTATAGCATTAAACATGGCTGCAATACCGCGTGATTTAATGGAATCTGAATTATTTGGGCACGAGCGAGGATCTTTTACCGGCGCACAAACAGCACGAAAAGGACGTTTTGAACAGGCTGATGGTGGTACATTATTTTTAGATGAAATTGGTGATATGCCGGCAGAACTACAAACACG
>JBGMQW010000064.1:7028-16886 GCA_048060815.1 Thiohalomonadales bacterium
CAATTTTTATCATCATTGGATTGGCCTGGTAATGTAAGGCAATTAGAAAATACCTGCCGCTGGATATCAGTCATGTCACCAGGAAAAATGATCCACCGTGATGGTCTACCAGCAGAATTAATTGCTGAAAATACGCAAGTACAAATTTCGTCATTGAACTGGGTAGATGGGTTGCGTGAGTGGGCAAATCAAAAATTACATAATGGTGAAGTCAGTATTCTGGAAATTGCATTACCAGATTTCGAACGAACACTAATCGAATCTGCTTTAAATTTTTCCGGTGGCCGGCGACAAGATGCCGCAAAGTTATTGGGCTGGGGAAGAAATACCCTCACACGAAAAATCAAAGAACTAAAGATGGATGAATAGTTATGTTAAATAATGAATGAAAATGAAACTAATGTTGATTATTTTAATTCATTTTATATAGATTATGACAAATAAGTAAAATGAACATATTTAATACTTTGGAGTCTTGTTTTAAAGCATGTACACTTAACAGTATATTAAAAAATAATTATAATTACCTTAAAAAAGTATAGTTTTATCAAGATTTAGTTTGCTTGTGCATTTTTTACTTAATTGTAAAGGTGTACAGAAAATTATGTTTATGTCGGGATGATGTAATTCGAAAATAAGGATATTTTTAAGAAAATATATAGAATATATTAGGGATGATGCTGTGAAAAATTCAATTATTATATTTGTTTTATTATTATTAATATCCTGTGGTGGCGGGATAGAAAATAAACCTCTTTCTACACTAGTCAATTGTATTAATAATAATTCTTCAAGTCCTGCAGTAGCTCAAGATAGTATTCGCCTTGAAATAACCGCAAAGGTTATTCCCAATGATGTTCCTAAAGAAGGTGTTGTTGTTCAGCTTGATAACAATGGCGTTTGTGTTAAATCAAACTCAGCAGGAATTGTTACATTTAATGCGATCAGTAATGGTGAACATGATGTTCATGTATTTTCACCACCGGGTTTCCAATGGCAAAGTATTTATAGTATTCAGCCAGGGAAAATTCAAAGAGTTAGATTGAGCGAAACAGTTTCTAAACAAAAAAGTGTCTCAAGGGAAAGTTATATATCGTTTTCAAGTGATATTAGTTGGCAATCAATATACCAAAGGCCTAACTCAGCTGGATATCAAGTCATATCAGGTAGCTACAGAGATATGGACGCGTTAAGTTAGCCATAATGAATAAAATTTTACATTCATGTGTTTTGATAAAAGGAAAATTTTTTAAAATTTAATTTACAAAAAATTAATGAAATGAAAGGAAAATGTTATGAAGAAAATTTTAATACTGGTTATTTCAATAATGTTATTATCTTGTCAGAGTGAAGACAAAACTAAAACTACGACCAAAGTCATTCCTGATCCCGGTACTGATACTACCACTGATCCAGGCACACAATTATCACAACTTAATTGTATTGATAATACTTCTACTGGAAATTCAGGCGATCCTAATAGTATCGACTTACAAATCCTGGAATTGATAGGTGGTGTTTCTTCAGTTGATACCGCTATGGAAGGTGTTGTTGTGCAACTCGATAATGATGGCGTTTGTATTAAATCCAATGCACAAGGATTTATAACATTCGGTGCAGTTAGCAATGGTGAGCATGATATTCATATATTTTCCCCTGATGGATATGGTTGGGTCAGTATATATAATGTTGCTATCGGTCAATTTAAAACAATTGATCTAATGAATGTAAATACGCCTGCTCCTGCTCCGAAAAGTTATATTTCATTACAGGGAGCAGTTAGTAATGTTATAGCGGGTAATAATTATTCTATCTATTTTATTACCGATACCGGTGAAAAATATCGAGGTCAAAAATTAGATACAACGTTAAATACAATAACTAATTATGCTGTTGATTTTGAATTTCCACTAGCTGAAGGTAGTTCGGTAACAGGAGATATAATAGCATTAGAATATCAAAATGATTCAACTACCAGTGAATCACTTCTTGTTGATGCTACAACGGCAATCTTATCTTCAGTGGCATTAACAACGAAAGCAGCAACTGGAAATTATGCTTCAAACACTGCAAACGACATAAGTTTCCGGGTAAACAAACATAATAACAGAAGTAATTTATCAATTGATAATGTTATTGTTCCTGAACAATTAAAAATTACCAATTTAGCCATTAGCGGCCACAACAATTCAGTTCAAACACTATCAAAACCGAATGTAGATTTTTTTAGTTTTAATGATTTGACTAAAGTTTTAGCATTCCCTCGAATATTTACTTTTATTAACCATTTTAGATTTACAGATGTTCATTTGTCTATGCGTGCAACTTTACCAAATGATGATCAAAATTTTTGGACCTACACAAACAATTATATAAAAAATGCCCCTGCTTTTACGGTGACACCACAAATTAGTCGTTTACCTATCATTCCCGATAACCAGGTAGGTGATTTAATAACTTGGGATGCTGTGAATCCAAATTTAACCAGTTTATATTTGGAAATAAAATATGTTGAAAATGAAATAATAAAAACACCCTGGTATTTGTCATTGGATCCAAAAGTAACATCGATAACATTACCAAAAATTCCAAATGGTATAACAAAAGTATTAAGTGCCGATATTAACTATGAAATTCGCTTAAACGGTACTATAGGCACTGATCCCTCTGTTTCTAGTGAGTTTTTTAGAGTGAATTCAAAAACCTGGAAACCATAATTTTATGATACAAAATATTATTTTAATGTATTACTTCATATATTATGACAAATTATATGAATATCGTACGCACTATAATAAGTGCTTTAATTTAAAGTATATATACTGCTCTAATACTAAAATATTAGAGCGATTTTTAATTTACTAATTAAGTGATATTATCGAATTTATTTCGCCTACTAATCCAATTTTTATTTCTTAAACAATATTTACAACCTATTTAAAATATGAATTTTAATTGGTAAGGAACAACTGCTTAAATACATGGAGTGTATAATGAATCAATTTATCTCACGGTTAATTATTTTAATTTATCTTTCTACAATTTTACTCGCTTGTAGTAACGATTCAAATAATATAACTAACACAACTTCAAAAAAATCTTGTGAAAGTTTACCAGTACAGGTTCAGATCGAACATGTTATTGCTGGTGATGGAACTGTCCGTATTGAATGGACTTGTTCAAAGGCTATTAACTATAATTTATATTATTCCCAAAATAAAAACGTATCCCAAAATAATGGTACTTTAATAAAAATAACCAATCCTGAAAAAGTAATTCTCAGGGGTAATCCTACTGATTCTTTGTTTTATACCCACAAGGTTCAGAATAATGCATTTTATTATTATGTTATGACTGCTGTGGATTCTGCTGGAAAAGAAACTGTCGTATCTCGCACAGTAACAGCATACCCAAATAAAATATTGATAACAGATAAAAGTACCTTTACAGATAAAAAATTACATACTTGTATTCTGGAAAGTACCGTTAGTAATAATAAATTTGATTTTAATGATAAATGGAATTATTTAACCGATATTACAGATTTGGATTGCGCAAAGGAATTAATTGATTTAAGTGGTATAGAAAAATTAACAAATTTACAATCGATTACCTATTCTGATATTAATAATATAAATTTTAATGATTCAAGTTATAGTTATTTATCGAATGTCAATTATGTATCATTTTATAATATTCAATCAATTAATCTTGATGGAAATACATTACTAAGTATGACAGGTTTAGATGATATAGAAATTAACAAATCAAGTCTTGCAAATTCAAATTGGCTGGATATTACAAATAAAAATATCAGGATTTTACGATTTACTGAAACACAACTCGATAATACAACACTAAATAAAATAAATAATAGTCAATTCCAGAATTTACGCAGTTTATATTTAGAAAAGACCGGGAGAATTGACTTAAATTGGTTAAAAACTGCAAAATTAGGAAATCTTCAAAGGATATATATAAGTGATGAAATTGGGTTGTCTGATTTAACTGATATTAATGTTTCTAATTTACCTTCATTAAGAGTAATAACTATCAAGAATATTCAAATTGGTAATCTTGATTGGCTGGTTAATGCCAATTTTAATAATATTTCCAGTTTGAGGTTACAAAATATTGGTTTAACAAATTTAACGGGTATCGCAAATGTGGGATTTGATAAAGATTATGTATATTTGGATTTTTCTGATAATCAATTGACAAGCTTAAGTGAGCTCTTTACCAGTAATATTAATTTACTACAAATATCAGCGAGAAATAATCAAATTACTAGTGTTAATGGAATTTCAAATTTTGGTGATAAATTAATTGATATTAATTTATCAGGGAATAATCTAAATAATTTTTCTGACTTCCAGGGTAGTGTATTTCCTGAATTGTTTTCATTGAGTTTAGGAAATAATAAATTTACCAACACAACAGGTTTTGAAACAAAACCGACATCATCAATATTAAGAAAATTTCCAAAATTAACAATCCTGGAATTATCTACTTGGCCATCTCAATCAAACACCGGAGTGCCGATAAGTGATTTTTCTGGAGTCGCAAAAACAGGCTTAAATACATTAGTACGTCTTGCTATTGATGGCAGTGCAATTAGTAATTTTAATAGTTTTGTTGGAGCAAATTTTGCAAATCTTATTGAATTGTCATGTGTTTCATGTGAAGTAACATCTTTAGATGGATTGGATCAAATGGGTCTAAACAATCTTGAGCAATTAAACTTAATGAATTTAAATAAATTATCACAAGGTGATCAAAATGTAACTTTTTCGGGTTTAGTTAAAGCAAATTTATCAAATTTAAAACAACTATGGTTGGATAATGGTTTTAATAGTAATGGCTTTTCAGATTTATCATGGTTCAAAACTGCAAACCTAACAAGCTTGGAGAGTCTTGATTTATATGTTACTGCATTAAATACTATTAATTGGATGGATCCTGCTCAGATGGCATCATTAAAATATTTAAGAATCACAGATGTCGGAACTCATACTATTGTGGATAAAAATTATAGTGAATTTGGTAATGTTGTTACACAATTACCTGCTGTTAAGCAGTTAATATTATATTCTATAAATGGCGCTATGGATGATTTAAGCTGGTTAAATCAGAATAATGGTATTCAGAGCCTGGAGTCTCTATCTATTTCAAGTTTATCATTATCGAGTACCACTGGCTTAACGAATCTGAATGTCCCAAATTTACGTTGGTTGGATTTATCGAATAATAAATTAATCAGCGCGGTTGAAATAGCAAACTCGGGATTCACTAACCTGGAAGAAATTAATTTAAAGGATAATTCCTTTAGTGGCGCAAATAGCGTGCAAGCTCTTTCTGTTTTTACAAAAGCAAAAAAAGTTAGAATTTTACCAAGTAGTTCAATTAGTACTAGTTCAATTTCATGTGCAGATTTAGATTCATTAATTGCTGGTTTAGGACAGGCAGTTTTGGATATTGAAACTTCCATTCCGGGAACTAACTGTGTTCTACCGTGATTTGATTTTCTTAATGCATCTTAATAACATGAATTTATTTTGAGAAATTATTATTATTTTAATTGGAGGAAAATGATGAATAAAATTGTTTTTTTTGTTATTTCAATTTTCTTAATATCATGTGGCGGTGGAGATAATAACGTTGCACCAGCACCACAAGTAAATTGTATAAACAATATTTCTACCGGGAATCCAGGTACGACAGATAACATAGACATGCAAATTTTAAAATGGAAAGATGATTTATTTTCAGTTGGTATACCAATGGAAGGCGTTGTTGTACAACTCGATAATGATGGTGTTTGTGTTAAATCAAACTCTGAAGGTTTTGTGACATTTAGCGCACTCAGTAATGGTGAGCATGATATTCATATTTTTTCCCCTGAAGGTTATATGTGGCGTAGTATTTATAATTTAGTGAGAGTAATAATTACTTAATCTTTAATAATTTGTCTATACTCATTTTATATGAGTATAAAATCAAAGCAAAATAGCCTTACTGGTTTTAAAATTATTATTATGGATGATGATTATGATGTTAGGGAGTTATTTCAGCTAAATTTAGAACGGTTAGGATGTGAAACTATTTTAGCGTGTAATGGTAATGAAGTAATTAATTTGTATGATCAGGCGATGAAAAGTGGCGATAAAATTGATGCAATTATAATGGATTTAACAATTCCAGGTAGTATGGGGGGTGTGGAACTTTCAGAAAAATTACATTCGTTAAATTCTAATATTAAAATGATAGTGTCAAGTGGTTATTCGGATGCCCCTGAAATGGTAGAATTTAAGAAATATGGTTTTGATGGTGCAATTGATAAAATATTTGATCGTGAAGTTATCGAAAAAGTTCTAAAACAAGTGTTACTGTCAGAATAATTATTATCTTAAAACGTTTATGTCGTCCTTAAATAACGGGTTATAAAATCATCATAGTTTTCTTAATTTCTTATAAGCAGCTCAGATTATTTAGTATCGAAAATGGTTGACAGTTGATTATTGTTAAATAAAAATCTATATTCAACTTAGAATGAGTCAAGTTCAAATTGATGAACTTATAGACAGTTTAATTTGATCGCTGTATTATAGTTTTTATGCAGGATTGATTGCAAAGGTGCTTATTTTTTGCACAGCCAGGGAATTGGAAAATCGATATCCACATCTTACCAGCTTCACAAGAGAATATTATTTCTTTGGTTTTTGAAAGATTCACTGTCCATTCGGATTATAAATGTTTTGTATTAATGTAACATTAATATGCTGGATCGAAATAAGTTGATTTGTTTAGTTTAACTGAAAATACCATGTCGTAATCACGATTTAAAACTTGAATATTTTATTTGCAATTACAGAAATTTTTGGAAGCAAAAATGAAAAAAATTAACAATACAGTCATTTTTTTGAATGCAATTCTGGTTTTACTTTATATCTCCAGTAATGTTTTGGCTGAAAGTCTTGGTAATACCGGTCACTCTGGTAATCCTGCACATAATAACGGATTGACTTGTAGCACAGCGACTGGCTGTCATAGCGGGGGTATTCCACCATCGGTGGTTATCCAGGGTCCTCTTACAGTTAAAATTAATACCAAAAATCGTTATAAAATAACGATGATAAATAATGGTGAAAATAAAGTTGGTGGATTAAATTTAAGTGTGGATTCAGGTTTATTATACACTAAAGACGCTAGTACAAAAGCAGTTCAGGTGGTACCCGACATTTCTTCAGAGATTACCCATACTTTCCCTAAACAAACACTGGTTGATAAGACAACAATAACCTGGCTTTTTGATTGGACTGCGCCTGCAACAGCAGGAAAAATTAACTTATATGCGGCATTATTATCTGCTGATAACAATGGAAAAGTTGCAGGTCAGGTTGGGGAAACGGGAGATGCTACAACAACTCAAACAATTGCGGTTAATGTGGTTGACGCATTAACAGTAACTGCAGCTAAACCAGTAGTAAAGATTATAGCTCCCTTTACTGCACCCGTTGGTGAGCCGGTTGCATTAATCGCTACAACCTCAGTGGTTGATGGTTTTGTTAATGATTATCAGTGGTCTTTTGAAGAAACGGCCACGCTGCCAAAAAAAGTAATAGGAACCGCAAATGGAGAACAAATAACTAAATCGTTTAATACTCCGGGTGTAATAACAATAATCTTAAAAGCAATATCCGATAAAGGCGAAATAAGTACAACATTTTTTGATATTGAAGTTACAAATGATATAACTGGTCCTACCAGTAAATTAGTCCCTACTGCTAAAATTACTGCTCCTGCAAATTCTGGCACAGCGAATACTCCAGTTACGTTTAACGCTGACCAATCCATTTCTGCTTCGGGTAAAATTTTTCGATATATTTGGGATTATGGTGATGGTGTTATAAAAGAAGAGGCTGCATCAACAACAACTCATACCTACACCAAACCTGGTTCTTATACAGTGACACTGGCTGTTCAGGATTTTAATGAATTTACTAATATTGATTCTATTACAATTAACATTGTAGCTGAAACAGCTGGCACACCAGTTAAATTAAATGGTGAGACTTTATATAACAATAACTGCCAAAGTGCGGGTTGTCATGGCATTGGCGGGATTGCAAACGGTATAGTCAAAAATATTCAGGGTTCAACCCTGAAATTAATTGATGATTCAGTTGCAGGTGTCAATGGTGTTGATGCAGCGATGATGGCCAGTATCGTAACGGTTCAGTTAAGCGGTGCTAATAGTACTCAGGATATTGCAATTTATTTAGGTAGCGTAGTATTTCCTGTAACACCAATACCGACGGATATTGAAAAAGGTAAGTTACTTTATGAAGCTCGATGTTTACTTTGCCACGGTGTTACCGCAGGTGGGGTGACAAATCGAGGGCTTCCGATTAAGGGCGCCAAGCAATCAGCGATTCTGGATGCCATAAATCAGATAGTATCAATTGTTCCACCTAAAAATGCAATTCCACTAATGAAAGGAATTCAGTTAACTGTAGCAGAAGCCACCTTAATTGAAACTTATTTACAAACACTGGTTCCGGTTGGCGGCATTGTAGCGGCTGGTCAAACAACATTTACAATGAAATGCCAAATGTGCCACGGCACTGGAACAGGTGGTTTTGCAATAGGACTAATGAGCCCGGTTGCAGCAACAGTTGGAACGATTGATCTGGCGCTTCAAAATATAACAATGATGCAAAACATCAATTTATCCGCAGTTGAAAAACTGGATTTGGCTGCATTTTTAGCCGGGCCTACTGCAGTGCCTACCCCGACAACCGGGCTTGGTTTATATTGGATGTATTGTTCTTATTGCCATGGCGCTGATGGTAAAGGTGGTCAAGTTGCAGAAAAGTCGATTTTAGGAAAAACTGCAGAAGATATTGTAAATGCCTACACTAAAGAAAATATTTCTCCACTTATGAGGAATTCAAATTTGAAAAATGTCGGGTTTACAATTAATGGCTCGACAGGGCAGCTTGATTTAATCGAACAATTCTTAGGACAAAATAATGGTAGTTAAAATGAAAAATAAATATATCATGTTTTTTATAATACTATTTACTGTTGTGATTACCTCATGTGATAGTGGTCCTAAAAACAACGATCCAAAAACGACAACTCCGAATACGAATACAACTATTACAGGAATTAGTGCCCAGGGTAAGATTTATTTTGAAACAAATTGCACTGGTTGCCATGCAGCTGGAACTGATGATACAACGACGGCATTTGGTGCAACTGATTTAAAATTAACGAAGGATATAAAAACTGATATGTCTGTTTATGGTGATCAGTCTAATTTAAATTTAATGGCACGGTTTTCAAATGTATCTGCACAACGTGTTGCAGATTTAAAAGCTTATATGGCGAGTTTGAATACGCCTTAAAGTTTTGTGAGTGTATCTGCCCAGTTTTTATTATAAACTTGCACATCAAGTTTTATTAAGCGCCCAACTTCATTTTCATACCATCCCTGGTGGTGTTGTAATGGTTCAACTTCGTATCCCCAAATAACACCATTTGCATCCTGGGCTATCCAGTTTACCCAATCGGGAATGGTAAATTGATCAGGATTCATTAATCAATAATTCATCTAGTTTATCGTCCATGTGTAACATTGTAAGTTCGGTAAAACCACCTATCCATTTTCCATCAATAGTGATTTGAGGAACACTTCTGGCATTGTCAGTTTTTTCACTCATTTCCTTATAGGCATCACGATTGATATCAATTCGGGCTTCTTCATATGAAATGTTCCATTTCTTTAATAAAGTTTTTGTTTTAACCTAGATTCCGCAGTTGAACGCTGTGCAGAGTAGTCTTAAATGTTCGACT
>JBGMQW010000065.1:0-6696 GCA_048060815.1 Thiohalomonadales bacterium
ACCGGTTTCATGTCCGATGGATTAGGTAAACACTATAACGTAAGTACTGTATGGCCGCTCACTGTTTTTAGTGCATGTTAACGGGACAGCAGTATATTTTATTATTAATTCAATATGAATATAGAAATTCCAAAATTTGATCAGTCCAAAGTTCTGGTATTAGGAGATGTGATGCTGGATCGTTACTGGCATGGCAATACTTCGCGCATTTCACCTGAGGCTCCTGTCCCGATAGTGCATGTTGCCGATGCAGAAGAGCGTGCAGGTGGTGCAGGAAATGTTGCAATTAATATTGCAAGTTTAGGTACTCAAATTATCTTACAAGGTTATATAGGAAAAGATGAAGCCGGTAATATACTGCAAGACTTATTAAAAAATAGAAATGTCGATTGTCAACTTATTTCCCTGGATAACACTCCTACAGTTACCAAGCTTCGAGTGGTAAGTCGTCATCAACAATTGATACGGCTGGATTTTGAAGACGGTTTTGATAACAATCAGGAATTGGAACTTGAAAAATTATTCACAAAAGCATTAAAAAATGTTGGCGCGGTGGTATTTTCAGATTATGGCAAAGGCACATTACGAAACATTCGATCGTATATTTCTATTGCCCGAAAAAAATCCATACCTGTTCTGGTCGATCCAAAAGGAAGTGATTTTGAAGCCTATCGAGGTGCTACTTTAATCACGCCAAACTTATCTGAGTTTGAAGCAGTTGTCGGACAGTGTCACAATGAACAAGATATTGTTGATAAGGCAGAAAAATTAATTAAAAATCTTGATCTAGATGCATTGTTGGTTACTCGTAGTGAGCAGGGTATGAGTTTAATGCAAAAAAATAAAACGGCTTTTCATTTACCAACCCGGGCACAGGAAGTATTTGATGTCACGGGTGCTGGTGATACTGTTATTTCAATATTAGCTGCTAGCCTGGCTACAGGTCAGTCACTTGAACAAGCGATGGCATTATCCAATCTGGGCGCTGGTGTGGTCGTTAGCAAGTTGGGTACTGCCGCGGTTACAGTCCCTGAATTAATGCAAGCAAAGCACAATATTGACGGACTTACTCGTGGCGTTGTGTCAACCGACACTCTTGATGATTTATTAATAAATGCCAGGCAGTTAGGTGAGAAAATAGTTTTCACGAATGGTTGTTTTGATATTTTACACCCTGGTCATGTTACTTATTTACAACAGGCCAGGTTATTAGGTGATCGGTTAGTTGTAGCAGTTAATGATGATGACTCGGTAAAACGACTAAAAGGTGATAATCGTCCGATTAACAGTGTGCAGCGACGAATGTCAGTGTTAGCGGCACTGGAATGTATTGATTGGGTTATCCCCTTTAGCGAAGATACGCCGGTAGAAGTCATTAAAAAAATTAAACCATCAATTATTGTAAAAGGTGGTGATTATACACCGGAGCAGGTAGTTGGCGCTGATATCGTAAAACAATACGGTGGTGAAGTTAAAATTTTAAATTTTGTTGATGGTTTTTCAACAACAGATATCATAAATCGAATTCTAGAAACATAAATTCGGGCAACATAAATAACGAGAATCCCCATGATAATAGTAACAGGCGGTGCAGGTTTTATTGGTAGTAATATTGTAAAGACCTTAAATGATCGTGGTCGCAATGATGTGCTTGTGGTTGATAACTTAAGTAACGGTGTAAAATTTAAAAATATTGCCGACTGTGAAATTATCGATTATCTGGATAAAGATGATTTTATTCAGCGTATAAAAGACAATAAAAAATTTAGTGAAAAAGTAGATGCAATTTTTCATGAAGGCGCATGCTCCAGTACCACTGAGTGGGATGGAAAATTCATGATGGAAAATAATTATGAATATTCCAAGCATCTATTACATTATAGTATGGAAAACAATATATCATATTTATACGCATCATCTGCATCGGTATATGGGTCGGGTACTGTCTTCAAAGAACAGCGTGATCATGAAGAGCCATTGAATGTATATGGATATTCAAAATTTTTATTTGACCAATATGTGCGTCGTTTCCTCGGTAAAACTAAAAATCAAATAGTCGGGTTTCGGTATTTTAATGTTTATGGGCCACGTGAACAACATAAAGGCACCATGTCCAGTGTTGCGTTTCATGTTAATAATCAAATAAAAGAAAATGGCACAGCAAAATTATTTGAAGGGTACGAAGGTTATGGTAATGGTGAGCAAAGTCGAGATTTTGTTTATGTCGGTGATGCAGTAAAAGTAAATTTATGGTTTATGGATAATCCTGATAAATCAGGTATATTTAATTTAGGCACGGGAAACAGTCAGCCATTTAATGATATCGCAAATGCTGTGATCAAATTCCATAACAAAGGAAAAATAGAATACATTCCATTTCCGGATCATTTGAAAGGTGTCTATCAAAGTTTTACTGAAGCAGATATCTCAGCGTTACGAAGCGCGGGTTATAAAGAAGACTTTAAAACCGTAGAACAAGGTGTTCAGGCATACATGGAATGGTTGCATCGAGAAAAGTAACAGATTTTTCGAGTCCTGGTATTTCGATTCACTAATAATTCGTTATTAATAAAACTAATATTTTAAAATATTGGATAATCAAAATTCAAAACGCGTACTTGTAGTTGGTCCTGCCTGGGTTGGCGATATGGTCATGGCACAAAGTTTATTTATTGCGTTAAAAAAGCAAAACCCCAATATAAAAATTGATGTGCTCGCACCGGAATGGTCAATCGGTTTGATTGAACGCATGCCCGAGGTGTCTAATGCGATCAGTTTATCAGTTAAACATGGCAAGCTGGATTTTAGGTTACGCTATCAAACAGGCGTAAAACTTCGACTAAAAAACTACCATCAAGCGATAATAACACCACGCTCGTTAAAAGCCGCACTGCTGCCTTTTTTTGCAAAAATACCTCAGCGAACTGGTTACCGTGGTGAATATCGTTATGGTTTAATTAATGATGTTCGACTTTTGGATAAAAAATTATTAACACAAACGGTACAACGTTATGTGTTTTTAGGGAATGATTCAAACAATAATAGTATACCGGAAATAAATTTCCCAAAGCTCGATGTTAACCGAACTGAAATTAAAAAACTGTTAGAAAAATTTAAATTAAACCTCGATAAACCGGTATTAGCGTTATTACCTGGAGCTGAATATGGCCCATCAAAACAATGGCCAATAACATACTTTCACGAATTGGCTGAAAAAGTGCTAGACAGTGGTTTTCAGGTTTGGGTAATGGGCTCTGATAAAGATAAAGAATCCGCTAATAAAATAATTAATAAAAACTGTCCAGAACACTTTAATTTGTGTGGAAAGACTACCCTGGTTAATGTCATTGATTTATTATCAGTATCAAAATATGCTGTCACAAATGATTCCGGTTTAATGCACGTCGCCTGTGCGACAAATGTCAAGGTGATTGCCTTGTATGGTTCCTCCAGTCCTTTATATACACCACCACTACATAAAGATGCGCTAGTGCTTTATAAGGGTCTGGATTGCAGTCCTTGTTTTAAAAGACTGTGCCCGTATAAGCATACAAACTGCTTATATAATATAACCGTGAATGAAGTATTGGAACACCTTAAATAAAACAACACGATAACGAGTTAGGAAAATGACAAGATTATCAATTATAATTTTAACCAAAAATGAGCAGGATAATATAACTGAATGTTTAAAATCAGCAAGCTGGGCCGATGAAATTATAGTATATGATAGCGGCAGTACCGACAATACACAAAAAATTGCAAAACAAACAGGTGCCATTGTAATAGAAGATTTAGACTGGCAAGGTTATGGCAAACACCGTATAAAAGCACAACAACATGCAAACTGTGATTGGATTATGATGTTGGATGCAGATGAAAGAATTACAGATGAACTCAAGCTTGAAATTCAGGAAAAACTTAAGCTGAATAACACCAAAGTGATTTATGCAGTACCACGTTTATCGTATTGTTTCGGTCAATTTATACGCCACAGTGGTTGGTATCCTGATTTTGTTTATCGCTTGTATCCTCGTAATAAAACATCTTATAACGATGCAATGGTGCATGAAAAACTACAGATACCGGGTACCATGCATGTAGAAAAATGTCATTCAGATTTATTACATTATACCTATAAAGATATTAATCATTATTTAGTTAAATCAGCAAATTATGCTGCAATTTGGTCAAGGGATAAATATGGTAAAGGGAAAACTACAAATTTAACAACCGCAATATTACATGGTATCGGCTGCTTTATTAAAATGTACATTATACGTATTGGATTTCTTGATGGTAAACAGGGGTTACTATTAGCATTATTATCTGCACATTCAACATTTGTTAAATATGCTGATTTATGGTCACGTCAATATAAAAATAAAAGCTAAATATTTTTATTTTTTATAAAGGACTGTATTGTTATTGCAGTATTCTCCATGTTGATATTTGACATATCTTCAGAGTTTTTTAAATTAGGTGAAAATGCTAAAAAATTATTTACAGAATTTAATGTTTTCCAGCGAGTTGATGTTGCAGATCGCCGATTAGGATAAAATCCTGCTGTTGGAATATCGAGTGCTCCTGCTAGATGAAGTGGTCCGGTAGAACCACTTATAAAAAAATCTGCCATTGCGATGTGTTTAGTGAATTCTAATAATCCCTGGTTTGATATGTACCGTACAAAATTTTCAGATTTTAGTAGACTAATTGTTTTTTCTACATTTTCTGTATCTTCAGGGCCTTCACATAAAACAAATGTTGCCTGGAATTTTTCGGTTAACTGGTTTATTAAATCAGCATATTGTGTTGGTGATAAATTATTAGCTGAACCGCCCGATCCTACATGAACAAAAATTAATTTAGTAGATTTGTTTATATCAAATTCAGTGCAAAATAATTGTTTCGTATTGTTTATGATATCCGGCTGAAATTTTATTGTAGGTCTTTCAAAGCTATTTTCATATTTGTTTTTATTGAAATCCAGGTAATATTTAACAAGATCCAGATTGTACTCGAATTCAGGCTTTAGTGATTGCGAGCGACGTTGGCGTAATCGAAAATTATAAAAAAGCTGGTCAATTTTTGTTGCTGGTGCTACTCTAAAACGTATTTTAGAAATAAATAAGCCGATAGCAAGTGTAGCAGTAGTAAACAGGCTAATTGATACATCAACTTTAAGGGGCTTTATAATTCTAACAGTATTTTTTATGGTAGTGAGTGCTGAACTTGCTTTTGGTACTGTTATAATTTCATCAATGCCATCACAAAGTTCAGCTATTGGTTTTGTATATTCTTGTGTTAATGCAATTATTTTAGTCTTTGGTAGTGCTTTTTTTATTAATAAAAAAGCAGGTAATGACAATACAAAATCACCAAGCTTGTCTGTTCGACAAATTAAGATGCTTTCAGGAATATGTCGCAATTTTCGACGTTTCATATGATAAATAATAATGACTAAAATTATTGTTAAAGTAACATTGTACATTTTATTCTATTGCAAAATACAGTATTTAAACTTAATATAATAATTATTTCTATAAGATAGTGAAATTACATTGAATATATTAGTGTTATGTTTATCACCCGGAAAAGGTGGTTTAGAATTATATGCTTTTCGTTCTTCTGAAATTGTTGAAGGATTTGGATGTAAATGTGTAACTGTATGTAGACCAGATTCTTCTATATTGGATAAAAATAGTGAATCGGATAATACCTCAATTTTTTCACTAAAAGTTTCATTTCATTTATTGCCATTATTTGCAGCATTCAGGTTATCACGGATTATAAATCAGAATAAAATTAATATTATTCATATCCACTGGAGTAAGGATTTAAATGTTGCTGTATTTGCTAAAATATTTAGTACACATAATGTAAAATTAATTTATACACGTCATATGGCAATTACACGCTTCAAAAATGATCTATATCATAAATTTTTATACTGTAAAGTTGATTGTTTTGTAGTAATAACAAAACAATTAAAAAAAGAGGCAATAAAGTATTTACCAATATCAGAGTCAAAAATAAAACTACTGTATCATGGAATTAATAAGTCCGGGTTAGTAATTGATTCAAATAATGTTAGTTGTGATCAATTTAAAATTACAAGTAGTTCCAGCAATTATTTACATATTGCTATATTTAGTCGAATAGAAGAAGGAAAAGGACAGCATTTATTAATTGAGGCAGTTCACGCACTTAAAATCAAGAATAAGGAAATACATGTAACAGTTATTGGACATGTTATGGATTATGAGTATTTCCAAAATCTGAAAACATTAATTAAAAATTATCAATTAGAAAAGCAATTTCACTTCCATCAATATATTGAAAATGCATCATTACACATGAAATGTTTTGATGTTATTGCGCTAACAACTTATGCTGAAACATTTGGTTTAGTATTAATCGAAGCGATGCAATCTGGTGTTGCTGTAATAGGCAGTAATGCAGGTGGGGTTCCCGAAATTATTAATGATAAAGTTACCGGATTATTATTTAAATCCAGAGATGTAGAATCATTAACAAAAAAAATAGAATTTTATTATGATAACCCGAATTTGCGGAAAGAAATTGCTATACAGGGGCAGCGTTTTGTCGAAGTGAATTATTCAGAAGAGCAACACAAAAAAGCTTTGCATGAAATATTGAAAAGTCTTTGATTAGCCGCAAAGGCGCAAAGAATAT
>JBGMQW010000065.1:6796-16705 GCA_048060815.1 Thiohalomonadales bacterium
ACAAAATAAATCAATCATTTGTTTTACGTCATCAATCGAAATTCTATCCATCGTTCCAGGATCACGAACTCGAGTACCCCATGGAACATCGGCTACTTTTTTATTAAATTTCTGCAAAATAGCATCATCGTATTTGTTAATGGTATATTTTTCACTTAGGTAGGGTTGTGCTCGTTTCGGGTTTGTGGTTGCATATAAACCGATTACAGGCAGGTTTACTGCCGTGGCGATATGTGCAGGTCCTGAATCGGGGGATAATAACACGGTGGCTTTTGACAGGATGGCGCACAATTGTTTCAGGTTTGTTTTACCGATAATATTTACTATTTCAACATTAGATTGTTTTGTAATCTCTGTACCATAATATTTTTCTAATTCAGAAGGACCGCCGGTTAATATGATTTTAAAGCCATAGTCATTATGTGCATACTCTGCTATCGCTGCATATCCTTTAGTATTCCAGTTACGGTAAGCCATGCTCGAGCAGGGACTAATTACAAAGCAATTTTTATCCGGTAACTGCTGATTTGCAAAATTACGTGCATCTAGTGTAATGGGGATATCCCACACCATATTTCGTTGAGTTAAGCCTAATGTTTCAATGAAATTAAAAAAGTTATCGATAACATGGCTTGAGTTATGCTTATTTAGTTTATGATTAGTAAATAACCATTGTGCATCTTTAGCGGATTCACGATCAAAACCAAGTTTGATTTTGGCCGGAATAAATAAACTTGCGATACTGGCTCTTAAGGACATTTGCATGTGCAAAAGGACATCAAATGATTTATTTTTAAAATATCGCTGCAAGGAAACATAAGCCGAAAATCCTTTTGATTTATCAAATATGATAAACTTGATATTAGGGATATCAGATACCAGACTGTATTCGAGTACGCCGATAACCCAGGTTATTTCAGTTTTTGGCCAGTATTTTTGTATTGTTCGCACAATTGGTAACATATGGCATATGTCGCCAACAGCGGATAAGCGCAGTATACATATTCTAGCAGGTTCAGTTTTTAAGGGTAATTTCATTTATTATGGCTGTAAAAACACATTATTTTGATAATCAAATCATTCAATATGACGAGTCAATTTTTCCTGATCCCGATAATATCAGTTTTGACCCGATAGTTTTAGAAAAACTTAATGTAATTACAGGCAGTGCTACGGGTAGAGGGACAGCATATTACCTATTAATAGCAGGAGTTGAGTTAGTATTACGTAAATATCGCCGAGGTGGATTAATTGCCAAAATACTGAATAAAAACTACATTTGGCGAGGTTTACAGCACACACGTCCCTGGAAAGAATGGAATTTATTAACTGATATGCTTAAACTGGGCTTACCAGTACCACAACCTGTTGCATGTCGTGTAGGGAAAATAAATTTTATTTTCACTTTTTTTTATGATGCAGACTTTATTATGACCCGAATAAAAAATTCAACTTCTTTATCGGTACGTTTAATAAATGGTGAATTGGACGATAAAATCTGGGAAGAAATTGGGCAAACGATACAAAAGTTTCATAATCGTGGTTTTAATCATGCTGATTTAAATGCGCATAATATTTTACTAAATGACATGAATAAAGTATTTTTAATTGATTTTGATAAATGCCAATGGATGCCTCCAGCAGTTTCCTGGCAACATTTAAATCTTGCAAGACTAAAACGTTCACTGTTAAAATTGAATCAAATTGAAACCTCTTTTCATTATTCAAATAAAAATTGGCAAGTTTTACTTGATGGTTACCAATCTGCTAAAGATCTTGAATAATATATTTTTTAATCTCTGACAAATATCGCTGTAAAATGGCATTTTCCTGATTTTGCATTACATTAGCCGCTGACTCTGATAGTTGAGTTATTTGTACGGTATTTTGAAGTAATTGTACGAATATATCGTATAATTCATTTTCATTATTTATCTGAATAGCAGCATTATTATCAAGTAATAATTTACTCTCGTCTTTAAAATTAAACATATATGGCCCAAAGATAATGGCTTTAGCCAATTGAGCTGGCTCAATAATATTTTGCCCTCCGTGTGAAATTAACGATCCCCCCATAAAGACAAATTTAGCATTTAACATAAATTGTTTTAATTCTCCGACAGTATCGGCGATATAAATCTGGGTAATATCTGTAATGTTTTCATTTTTACTTCGTATTGAAATGATAGCATTTAGATTTTTTATTTGTTGTTTAATTGAGGATGCTCGTTCAGGATGCCGTGGTACGATTACCAGTATTTCATTTTCCACTATTTTATTTTTAATTAATTTCATCCACATTGAAATTAATTGTAGTTCTTCGTTATCATGCGTTGATGCGGCTAATACATATGGTCGTTCAATCGGAATTGGTATTAACTTTTTTTCTTGACGAGATGCGTATTTGATATTACCAATTAATTTTAATTTAGATTCTAATGCCCCAAGTTTTAGGTAACTTTTATAATCTTCGGCAGAACGGGCTAATATTTGAGTAACGTTTTTTAATGTTTTTTTATAAAGTTGTAATAACCACGGCTTTGCTGACATTGTTCGGTGTGAAAGACGAGCATTAAGGATAATTAATGGGATATTTTTTTTGTAGCTATAAGCAAATAGATTTGGCCATATTTCAGTTTCGATGATGAAAATACAACGTGGATTTATAGCATTAATAATTCTGTGCACGGCCCACTTCCAATCAATTGGCATATAATAATGTTTTACCATGGGATTTGATACGAATTGTGTTTTTACTATTTCTGCACTGGTAGTGGTATTAGTCGTTATAATTATCGGAAGATTTGTAAATTGTTTTAGAATTTGTTGAGTTAGTGGAATAACTGCAATAACTTCACCAACCGATGCAGCATGAATCCATACGGGATTTTTTTGTTTATTTTTGTTAAAATTTATAAAACAAAATCGTTGAACTAAATAACGGAAATTTTTAAATTTTATTGCTCGAATAATAGTGTATGCCACAATTACTGGCGTTATTATTAATATTAATAATTGATACTGCCACATTGTCTATAAATTATTATTTTTTAATTGCATAGACATCAGGTTCGCCTGGAGGGCGGGTTTTGAATCGTCTATGTGCCCAAAAATATTGTTCAGGTGCTTTTTCTATCGCATCTGCAATTATTTGATTTAATCGTGTTGCATCCAGGAGATCATCACCCGATGGAAAATTATCAATTTCTGGTAAAATATCTAATAGATATCCCTTGTTATCCGGTAATCGTCTGCAAAAATAAGGAACAACTGCTGCACCGGTCATTTTTGCAATTCGTGATGTGGTCGTCAGTGTTATAGTTTCTACACCCATAAAAGGTGCAAATATACTTTGCTTCATTCCAAAATCTTGATCCGACGCATACCATGCAATTTCATTTTTATTTAAACTTTTTATCATATTACGCAAATCATAAGTTTGTACCAGTTTTGTTAGTGCTTTTTTACGTGAACGTTGTACAAATTCTTCAAACAAAGGATTATGTGCTTTTTTATATACTGCAAACATCGGTTGTTGGTATGCCATTAATGCTCCCCCAATTTCTATCGTTGAGGTGTGTGCTGTAAATAAAATAATGCCTTTTTGTTTTTTAAGTGCATTATGAATATTATTTTGTCCTGATATCCTGCATAAAGTTAATAATTTATTTCTTGAATTCCACCAACTTAATCCCGTTTCAATCATTCCCATTCCGGCAGAACGAAAACTTGATTTAACCAATAATAATTGCTCTTCATTTGATAGTGTAGGGAAGCATAATTGGATATTTACTTTAGTGATATGCCGTCTTTTGGGGATCAAATAATAAACTATTATACCAAGTGTTCTCCCTATGTTTAGTGCAACAGAGTAAGGCATTAATGTGAAAATTCGTAAAATAGCCAGACCAAACCAGGTTAACCAAAATTTTGGATGGTAATATTCGACAAACCAAAATGCAGTGTTATTAAGTGACATGTTTGATGATTTTCATATTATTTATTATGAATGATAGTGTACCTATGATTAGTATAGCAAACAACTTTAACAAGTTTTATCCACTCTTAAACATACAAGCTTGGAAGTTCTATTGCAGTGTGGATGTAAGGAATTCTTCACCATTAAAATGGAAAGTTTAATAGTAAGCTATTTCTTGAGTAGCACCTATATTTTTGATAGATCATTTTATGATGTGGACTGGAATTGTATGAATACGTTTTTTACTGTATCAATAATGAGTCACTGAGATAAATTCATTGTTGATAAGAACTTAATTTTCACCAGAACTAATTAGAAAATTTAATTTACTAACCAGGTATTTATCATGTTTATGTCAGTATCAATTAATGTTCCAGCGGCAAGTCGTAAACGCAATGTTTCAAGGATATAAGCATAGCGAGATTTAGCATAGTCTCTTTCAGCCTTATATAACTCTCTTTGTGAATTTAACACCTCAACGGCAGTACGGGTACCAACTTCAAAACCTGCCTGCGTTGCTTTTAACGCTATTTCACTGGAGATTAATGCCTGTTTAAATGCTTTAACCCGACTGATATTGGAAATCACAGTTAGATATGAAGTTCGTGTTTCACGTTCAGTTTGTCGTCGTTGTTTTTCATAAAGTTGGCGTGATTGTTGGTACTGATATTGTGCCTGTTTTGATTTTGAAGAGGTTCGACCACCTTGATACAAGGCTAGATTTAATTGCAGAGCTAGTGAAGTTGAATTTTGTTCTATACCAATATAGTTTGTGCCATCAAAGCTTCGTGTAGTATCAGAACGATTTGTAGATGCAACTAAATCAAGAGTTGGATAGTGACCTGATTGCGCACGTGATATTTCCTGTTTGCTGATTTTCATATTTTTACTGGAGACAAATAAAGCAATATTATTGTCTATTGCGGTTTTTATCCAATCATCAATATTCAATGGTTCTGGATTCAATAAGGGTGTATTTTCTTTTAAGCTTTTAAAGCTAGAATATAAAATTCCGGTTATTTCACGTAATTTTTCTTTATTTATATCAAGAAAATTTACTGCTTCAATTTCAGCGGCAACGGATAGATCATAACGTGCCTGATTTTCATGTACATCGGTAATTGCTGTTAATCCAACATCGAATCTTTGTTTTACCTGGTGTAATTGTTGCTCAATAGCTTTCTTTTCAGCAACAGCAAAATCCAGATTATCTATTCCAGCCAGAACGTTATAATAGCTCGATGCTACGCGTAAAATAAGTTCTTGTCGTACCCCCAGGAAATTAGCATTTGCAATAGCGACAGTTTGATTTGCCTGGGAAAGTTGGGTAAATGAATCGTGGTTATAAATTGTTTGTGTTAAGGACAGCGAATAACCATTACTATCAAAATCGCTCTTTGACTCAATATTTTGTATTGTTGTTGATTGAGCGTTATTAGTAATATTAGCACCGAGATTTAAATTTGGTAATACTAATGAAAGCGCAATTGATTTGTTTTTAATTAAAGCCTGGTTTTCTGCAATTGCGGCTTTATATTGTGGATCATTATTAAGTGCATCGTTAAATACTTGTTTTAGACTAACAGCGAAAGCTATCGAGTTACTTAATATCAGTAATAAGGTCAAAGCCAATTTAAAAAATTTCATTTTTGAATATCCTTTATTCCACAAAATTTTGTGATTCTTAATAGCGAAGCATAGCTGGATCAACTGTTTTTGCCCATGCTTCAACACCGCCGGTTAAATTAATAATATTGGTAAAATTCCGGGTTTCCAGAAATCGAGCTATTTGCTGACTACGGATACCATGGTGGCAAATAATAACAGTCTCCTGTTTTGAGTCGAGTTTATCTAAGTTCTGTATAATATCCCCCATTGGAACTAATACCGAATTTTCAATGTGACAATAGTGGTATTCCCATTGCTCACGAACATCGAGCAATAAAGGCATGGTATTACAATTAGCAAGATGGGTGTGAAGTTGTGTTGCCGTCATTTCGATCATTTAGTCTACCCAAAGCTGTCCTGATGATTAATATTTAATCAAACATAAAATTCTGAGCAGATTATACACCTTGATTAAATGTACTACAGGATTGGATATCAAAAAATTTATTTAAAATTGATTTTTTCGAATTACAGCACCTGGCATCTGAAAACCACGGTTAATAAGGCTAAAATAGGAATCTATCGGGTTGTGTAATATTGCTCAGAGGGGCTAATTCAGTTTCAAATAAGCTTTCCTGGGTAAATTGGTTTTTCCCGGTGCATCGAATTAATTGTGCAGACATCGCAGGAGCATCACCAACCACAACAAATAATCGCCCTCCAATATTGAGGGATTCTCTAAAATCGTGCGACATGATGGGTACTGAACCAGTGACGACGATAACATCATAAGGGCCATTTTGAGGCCATCCTGTGGATGCATCACCACATTCACTAGTGACATTAACAATGCCATGGGCTTTTAACTTTGCTTCAGCTTGTTCGTTCAATTCAGGGACTATCTCCACTGTAACTACATGACGTGCAAGAGCGGCGAGTAATGCCGTTAAGTAACCGCTACCCGTGCCGATTTCAAGAACAGTTTCGTTTGCTTTAATATTGAGTGCTTGTAGTAATCGAGCTTCAATTTTAGGATTCATCATGACTTGATTAAAACCAATCGGGGTTTCACTATCACTAAAAGCAAGATTTCGATACAAAGCAGGGACAAAATCTTCACGAGGAATACTCGAGATGACATTTAAGATGGAATCATCGGGTACATTCCATGGACGAATCTGTTGTTGTACCATGTTATATCGAGCTTGTTCAATATTTGAGCTTGTCATATTTTTTAGTCCATCTTTAATCGTGATTACGAGTGTAGCGATAGATTACGGTGTTATTATTTAACTAACAAGCATTAACTTTACTTGGGCTATAAAGATTATTTCCTCAGCTATCAATGACTTGTATGCATTTATGACTACAATTATCTAATTCCTTAATTTTATAAGAATTAATAAATCGGAATAGACAATTTATCTGTGATTAACAATAACAGTTTAAATTAGTGCATTTCTCAGTGAATTTTGGATGATATCATTTGCAAATTTAAATCAGCTAATATAACGTATTATTTGCTAGGGGTGCGGTAAAAAAGTAGTTATTATTATCGATTATTAAGATTTTAAATGATTGATTACTTGATTTTTCGCTGAGAAATACCCTCAGAACCTGATCCGGCTAATACCGGCGTAGGAAATGCGAATTTCGACTATTTCCTGCGCTAAATTCATATCATTTTTATAATTTGGAAAAGAAAACTATGAGCGCAATTATTGAAAAAAAACTAAGCAATACCGCAAAAATAAATTCTGCATCAATTCAGTCCTTTCCAAATTCAAAAAAAATATATGTTCAAGGTAGCCGTGATGATATTCAGGTCGCTATGCGTGAGATACAATTATCAGATACAAAATTATCAACAAATGTTGATGATGATCGTATTGAAAAAAACCCACCTTTAACAGTTTATGACACGTCTGGTCCTTATAGTGATCCCAAAATTAATATTGATATCCGAAAAGGTCTGGCCGATATCCGTTCAAGCTGGATAACCGAGCGTAGCGATACTGAAATTCTGTCGAGCTTGAGTTCAGTTTATGGTTTAAAACGTGCCAGCGATAACAGTTTGGACGAACTTCGGTTTGAACACTTACGTGCACCTCGACGAGCATTGGCAGGTCACAATGTCTCGCAAATGTATTATGCCAAAAAAGGAATTATTACCCCTGAAATGGAATATGTCGCAATCCGGGAAAATTTAAAACTGGAACAATATAAAGAAGAATTAAAAGAACAACATCCAGGTAATTCCTGGGGAGCAAGCTTACCAGATGCCATCACAGTAGAATTTGTTCGAGAAGAAGTAGCTCGAGGTCGAGCAGTTATCCCGGCAAATATTAATCATCCGGAACTGGAGCCGATGATTATTGGCCGAAATTTTCTCGTGAAAATAAATGGTAATTTAGGAAATTCTGCAGTGACATCGTCAATTGAAACTGAAGTGGATAAAATGACCTGGGGTATTCGCTGGGGTTCCGATACGATTATGGATTTATCAACAGGTAAAAATATACATGAAACCCGAGAATGGATAATTCGTAATTCACCGGTACCCATTGGTACCGTACCTATTTACCAGGCGCTTGAGAAAGTGAATGGTAAGGCAGAAGATCTAAGTTGGGAGATATTTCGTGATACATTAATCGAACAAGCAGAGCAAGGTGTTGATTATTTTACTATCCATGCAGGAGTTTTATTGCATCATGTACCACTGACTGCAAAACGTTTAACCGGCATCGTGTCTCGAGGTGGTTCCATTATGGCAAAATGGTGTCTTGCACATCACCAGGAAAATTTTCTTTACAGCCACTTTGAAGATATTTGTGAGATTATGAAAGCCTATGATGTAACATTTTCTTTAGGTGATGGATTAAGACCGGGTTGTATAGCCGATGCAAATGATGAAGCACAATTTGGTGAATTAGAAGCTCTTGGTGAATTAACTAAAATAGCCTGGCAACATGATGTACAAACATTCATTGAAGGTCCCGGTCATGTGCCAATGCACATGATAAAAGAAAACATGGACAAGCAACTGGAAACTTGTGGTGAGGCACCTTTTTATACTTTGGGACCACTGACAACTGATATTGCACCAGGTTATGATCATATTACATCTGGAATTGGTGCCGCAATGATTGGTTGGTATGGTACGGCAATGCTTTGTTACGTAACACCAAAAGAACATTTGGGTTTACCAAATCGAGATGATGTTAAAGAAGGTATCATTACCTATAAAATTGCAGCACACGCTGCTGATTTAGCTAAAGGACATCCTGGTGCACAAATTAGAGATAATGCAATGTCAAAAGCCCGATTTGAGTTTCGCTGGGAAGATCAATTTAATATTGGTCTGGATCCGGATCGAGCCAGAGAATTTCATGATGAAACCATGCCAAAAGATGCGCACAAGGTAGCGCATTTTTGTTCTATGTGCGGTCCCAATTTTTGCTCAATGAAAATCACTCAGGATGTACGCGATTACGCAAAATTAAAAGGCATTGAGACACAACAAGCATTATCCAATGGTATGCAAGAGAAGGCTAAAGAATTTGCTGCTCAGGGCAATGAGTTATATAAGAAATCGTAATACCCGTCATTATTTACTAATATCGTAGATTTATTAATTTGATCTGTTATTTACCGATGATATCTGAAGATATTATCGTACTTTTATTTTAATATTATGAATCAAGCTTTAAAAGTACTGATTGTCGATGATGATTTGTTAATTCGTGAAATGTTGCGATTAATTATTTCTGAAGCAGAGTTAATAGTTTGTGGGGAAGCAGGCGATAGTGCTACAACGCGGCAACTATTAAAAGAAAATCTTCCAAATGTAGTATTACTGGATATCGTATTAGCTGGAGATGATGATGGTCTGGATTTATTATATTTTATTAAAAAAGAATATCCTGAAATTCATGTTATTATGGTTAGTGGTGAACCATCTTCAGAACGAGTTCAAACGGCTATTAGCAACGGAGCATGTGGATTCATAGTTAAACCATTTAATGCTCAAAATGTAATGACTACATTTAAGCGATTAATCCCGACACAGCTTACATAACAATTAATTAATTTTTAAAAGTGCACCACAGAACCAGCATGTTTCAAAATTTTCTGGATTTATTTCATTACATTTATTACAAAAAATAGTGTTATCGTTTAACGGTAGTTTTTCAAATTTTTCAATGAGTTTTTTTGCTTTGCCACTAGAAATTTCATCCACCCAAATTTCAGGGTAGGCGTGGGTGAATGGTAATTCACCAAGAGCACCCTGTGTGTATTGATTTAGAATTATAACTTTTAAG
>JBGMQW010000066.1:0-16700 GCA_048060815.1 Thiohalomonadales bacterium
TCTATTGATTTTATTAAATAAATTATTGTATAAAAATTTCTTAATCCCAATCATTAAAGATTAAAATCATATTAATCAATAAGTTAGAGTCGATCTAATAAATATTGTGTCAGCAGAGGCACGGGTCGTCCTGTAGCCCCCTTATTATCGCCACTTTTCCAGGCAACACCGGCAATATCCAGATGTGCCCAATGATATTTTTTGGTAAATCGGGATAAAAAACAAGCAGCTGTAATCGTACCGGCTTCTTTACCGCCAATATTGGCAATGTCGGCGAAATTACTTTTGAGTTGTTCTTGATATTCTTCCCAAAGTGGAAGTTCCCATGCCCGATCACCACTGTATTGCCCTGCATTCAGTAAATCATTAATTAGAGGTGAATGGTTTCCAATCAGACCTGCTGCATGGCTACCAAGTGCAACAACACATGCACCGGTTAATGTTGCTATATCAATAACAACATGTGGATTAAACTTTTCACAGTAAGTTAAAGCGTCACACAGTATTAGACGACCTTCAGCATCAGTATTCAAAACTTCAATAGTTTGACCAGACATACTTGTAACTACATCACCGGGTTTGTTAGCATCGCCATCAGGCATATTTTCACAGCTTGGTATTACTGCAACAACATTGATATCGGGTTGCAGCTCACCAATCGCAGTTAAAGTTCCAATCACGCTTGCAGCGCCACACATATCAAATTTCATTTCATCCATGGCGGGAGATGGTTTTAGTGATATACCACCAGAATCAAATGTAATGCCTTTGCCTACCAGTACATAGGGTTTAGAATTGTTATCGGGTTGCGCATATTCTATTATGATTAATTTTGGGGCTTGTCGACTACCTTTGGCAACAGATAAAAATGATCCCATACCTAATGTTTCCAGATCGTTTTGTTCCAGAACTGTTACTTTCATGTTCTGATATAAGCTTGATATTTTCTTTGCTTGTATAGCGAGATAATTAGGTGTACAAATATTACCTGGTAAATTTCCCAATTCTCGAGCTAAGCGACATCCTTCAGCAATTGCATTTCCTTCGCGAACTGCGGTCTCACCGCGATTCAGTTCTCGACGGTTAGGAACATTTAAAATTAGTTTTCGTATCGGTCGACGCTCAGTATCTTTTGTACTTTTTAATTTATCAAATGAATAGAGTGTATAGTGAATACATTCAACTGCTTGACGGACTTTCCAATGTGTATCTTTGCCTTTAATGTTTAAATCTGTCAGATAACTGACTGCATCCATCGCTCCGGTATCATTTAGCGTGTTGACTGAAGCAATAATAATTTGACGATATTGGGTGTATCCGATGTTTCTTTCTTTACCGCAACCCACTAATAAAATACGATCACACAGTACATTTTCTATATTATGTAATAATAATACCTGACCGAGTTTTCCCTCGAGATCGCCTCGACGTAAAATACTGGAGATATAACCGTTTGTTATTTCATCCATTCTTTCAGCAGCGGGTGATAATTTTCGACGTTCAAAAATGCCAACCACAACACATGCTGATCGTTGCTTCTCGGGGTTACCGCTTTTTACACTAATTTCCATTCAGAGTCCTTGAAATGAATAAAATAATTGTTAATTCTTTAATTAATATACTAAAATCAATAGGTTATTCTCGTATTATGTTATTGTACATTAAAAATTGAATGCAATTTCTATAATGAATAGAAAATTTTATTTTTTTTGTTGAAATTGAGACAAATATCTTATCTTTCATCAGTATTAAATAGGTGTTAGTTTTTATAATCATATATCTTAAAGTTTACTTTAAACATCATATATAATCAGTAATTATCAACATAAAAAACAGGAAACGAGATTGATAATCGATCGATATATCAGTAAAGAAATAGTGACAACGTTTATTGGTGTTACATTAGTACTAGTACTGATTTTTTTAAGCGCGTTATTACTAAAATTATTTGATGATGCCGCACGCGGTTTATTTCAGGTAAATGCCATTTTGTTATTAATGGGTCTTAAGAGTATCGGTAATCTGGTTTTTATACTTCCACTTGCTATTTATTTGTCAATATTACTCGCATTGAGTCGATTATATAAAGACAATGAAATGACGGCACTAGCAGCAAGTGGAATTGGAGAACTTCAAATACTCCGAGCTGTAATTATACTATCGGTATTCTTTGCGATTTTTGTTGGATTTTTAACTTTAGTTATAGCTCCATGGGCAAAACTCCAATCAGATACTATTATAGAAAAATCGAAAGGATCAGCAAAAATTACCGGGATTAGCCCTGGACGTTTTCGTGACTTATCAGGTGGTAAGGGAACATTGTATGTCCAGTTTGTTAATGATAAAAAAACTGAACTTAAAAATATTTTTGTTCAGGGTCGTAGTGATGATGGAAATATTATTGTGACAGCGGAATCAGGTTATAAGTTTATTGATGAAAATACCGGAGATGATTTTATTGAATTAGCAAATGGTTACCGTTATCAGGGTAATCCCGGAGATAGTAATTATTCAATAGTACATTTTGCCAAGCATGGATTACGCATAAGGCAAAAAACGCCAACAAATATTAATCATAGTAAACTGGCAATTAAAACTAAAACATTAATTACTTCAACAAGGTTAACAGACAAGATTGAATTACATTCACGAATTTCATTTATGTTTTTGTGTTTAGTGTTATCTATTCTGGCTGTTCCGCTAAGTAGAACGTCACCCAGGCAAGGGCAATATGCTAAATTATCAATTGCAATCTTAATTTACATTACCTATGCAAATTTATTAAATATAAATCGAGCCTGGTTAGAAAAAGGAAAAATACCAATCGAATTTAGTTTTTGGTGGTTACATTTAGTCATGTTTATTATTGCCATGTTTTTTATTTTTAAACAATCCGGGATTCGATATATTTTTCACAAGAGACATAAATCTTAAATGGTAATTTTAGACAAATATATTCGAAAGATCGTTATTAGCAATATTGGAATTGTTCTACTGGTTTTAACTTCACTTTTTGCTGTTATTAGTTTCAGTGGTGAATTCGGTAAAATCGGGCAAGGTAACTATACTATTCTGGTTGCAATTCAATATACTCTGTCAACAATACCTACCCAGGCTTATGAGTTTATCCCGGTTTCTTCATTATTGGGAGTAATGATTGGTATGGGAACACTAGCAAACAGAAGTGAATTAATTGTTATCCGGGCATCAGGTGTTACATTAAATCAGGTCACAATATCTGTGTTAAAAGCAGCATTTATAGTGATTATTATTGGCTTTATAATGGGCGAGTTTATCGCACCAAGCTCGAAGTTATATGGGTTGCAATTACAACTTAAAGCATTAAACCGAAATGCAAGTTTAAATACACATTCAGGTTTATGGATGCGTGATGGTGATAAATATGTTCATGTACAGAGTGTGAGTTCATCAGGAGAACTTTCAGGCATCGAATTATTTACATTTGATGATAACTATAATATGAAATTAGCTTCATCAGCCGTGTCTGGAACTTACAGTAAAGAAGAAGGATGGTTATTAAAAGATGTGAAGAAGAGTTTTATTGATAAAGATGGAATTAAAGTTGAATATTTTAAAGAATTACATTTGGATAGTTTTTTACCTCCGGATGTCATAAAAATTGTTAGTATTAAACCAGCAAGGTTGTCAGTGTGGAAATTATATCACTACATAAAATATCTGAAATTAAATGGTCTTAATTCTGCGCAATATGAATTAACGTTTTGGAATAAAGTTGTTATACCGCTTTCAATATTTGCTATGGTGATGTTAGCAATGCCTCTGATTTTTGGTTTAGGGCGTGGTACAAGTACTGGTAAAAGAATTGTAATTGGATTTTTAATCGGTGTTGCTTTTTCTATTGGAAATAGATTAATAGGGCAGGCAGGTATAGCAAACAATATTCATCCGGTATTAAGTGCATTTACACCCTCAATTTTGATAATAATTGCATCTTCGTGGATGTTACACAAGAAAAGATAATTATTTAGATGCAGGTATCGTGTCTCCTTTATAGCCCCAAATATCAACAGCGACACCTGATTCAATAAAATGCTCTGCTCTTTTTGACAGGTAACGTTGAAAACTGGGTTGTTTTTTATAACTTTCGCTCAGTACATAATGAAATATTCCTTGAGTGTGAAATGTTTTAAAGAATGCCTCTGAGCGTATGATTTCCATTCCTTCAGCATTAAACACAATAATTGTTGGCGCATACTTCACATCGTATTTTTTTGCGAGTTGTTTTGCAGTGGTTTTTATTCCAGTTTTGTCCGTAATTGGTGTATCAGCCCACATGTCTAATTGAATAATTGAAAATTGATTAATAATATTTAAAGTTGATTTTTCAGATAAAACTTTTGAGTGTAACAATGTGCAATTAGGACAATCTTTTTGTTCAAATAAAAGAGCATAAGGTTTATTTTTTTTGTTATTTTTTAATTTAGATATATCATATGGTTGTTTTAGAAAATATTTTTCAGAAATTAATTGCCCATTATTTTTTTCTATAGATTTTAAGCTATTCTTTGCTACATAATTTCTATATGAAATATCTTTTTCTTGTTTATCAGCCACCCAATTTATTGCAATTTTGAAACGATTGGGAGGTAAATAGCCGTTTAACCTTAAGATTATTTTACCTTGTTCATTAAAAAAAAGGATAGTTGGAGTAAATTGTACTTTTAGTGCTTCAGCGAAACTTTTTTCAGTAAAGGTTTTACTACCAATATTAACAATCTCTCGATCACCCCACATATTTATTGAAATAACATCAAAGTTTTTTCGTACTTTTTGTTCAATATCTTTTTGTGCCAAATTACGTTCGACTAATGCATTACAATAAGGGCAACCTGGTTGATGAAATATCAACATTAACCGTTTGTTTTGTTGCGCCGCTTCTGCAACATCTTCATTAAGATTAAGAAAACCCTCTTTAAACCACTCTGGATAATGTGTTGCTTTAGAACCTTTGAAAACAGCATTTTCGTCTGAAGCTAAGGCGGAAGAATTAGTGATGATAAAAAAAAATATGATAGAACCAGTCTTGATTAGTACTTTAAACACTTTAGGTAGCTCCTGCACAATAGATATTAAATCTACGACTTTAGACGAATATAGTTAATTATAGTTCCAATTCACTGGTCGAAAATTATTATTTGTCAACTTGGACAATGTTTGATTCTGTAAATTTATCACGCCAAAGAAAAAATTGGTTATCAATTACTAGCCATACTAAACCTATAACTAATATCACTCCTTTAGGCAAAGTGAATAACCAACTCATAGGAGGGCCGATATCAGGTACTTCAGGTAGTACTATTTTAACAATGCCAAGCAAGATAAAAATCCATGCAGGGAGTCCGGTTATAAACCGTAATAAAGATTGCCATAAAGTTATCGAGTTACCATCAAATCGTTGTAATCGAATTTTCCATGATCGCATGCCAAGTGTTTGTCCTCCATGGGTCCAAAACCAGGCAAAAAATGCAAAACTAACAATAAATAAATAGCTAGTAAATAATGGATTACCGGCAGAAATAGATTCACCACCTGTTAGTACAGTTGCAATAGCAGTAGCTATAAACAAAACAGCAATCAAGAGTAAACTATCGTAACTCATTGCAGCAAGACGGTGGAACAGAAGAAAATTTGATGATTTATCTGGTGTATTCATGTGTTAATTAAAAAATTAAGCAAAACTGTAATAATAATAAATTATGAATTTATTATAAAGCGTAACTTACGCTGTGTATCGAAAATATAATCTACAAATAAAAAATATCCATGCAAAAGCCATTGAAGTCTTGCAATTTTTGTAAACTATCGTTATTAATGAATATTATAAATAATATATAGTGGAACTCACCTATGTCAGTATATTCAGTAATAGCACAATTGCCAGGAGTATTAGCCGCAGGAGAGTATTCATATCGTGGTGATCGGTTTTCATTTGATGGCGAAATGACTGATGAAATGGCAAAAATGGCTTCAATAATGTGTCGCTCAACCTCGTTAGCAGTACACATGCAAGTAAATATGATGAAATCATTAGGATCAGATTGTGGTTGCTCGCCATCACGCGGTTGGGTTGTTAATGGTAAAAATTTTACAGTCTGCGTTATTGGAAACAATTTTTGTTTTGTAAATAATAATGAATCATCATTAAATAAAGTGATGTCAATCTTTCTTGAACAGGTTAATGACCAGAGCGATGAAAAAATTTAATGTATGTAATATTAGTTAATACGAATAATCGGAGCAGGTAATGATAGACCTTGAAAAGTTAATGGCACTTGATGGTGCGATTGGTGCATTTAAGATGACCGAGAGTGGTGAGTTAGTGGAACATCAAGTGTCGCCAGATAGTGAACTGAATGAAACAATACTGGATTTATTGTGTCATGTTTGTGTTGCTAATATGGCAATTGCTACCATGCAAGCAAGGGGCTGGGAAAAAATGACTGGTATGGAAGGTTTTTATCCTGTTAACGGTTTTTCTCTGGTTGGCTTTGAATGGACGTCAATAGTTAATGGTGAGTATGGTGTTGTTCTTGCGAATGAAAAAGTAGATTTTGAAGCTGCATACTCAATACTCAACAATTAGGATTTTATTTTGATAAGAAATTTACTGGCAATCGATGGTGTTCTGGTAATTTGTTCGTTTCGTGATGATGGTGCATTCATTGAAGGGCATGGTTTAATGGAACAGGCTCAAATGATCGGTTTAACAAATTTCGCTCATGATTATAAAAGAATTATTCAAGGTAATGCCGATCAATTGTCAATGTTTACTCAAATGGCCGGATGGACTCCACCTGGAGCATGGATAGTTCGAGGACCTAAAATGTCAGTTTGTAGTGTAGGTAATGTTGTTTGTGTGATTGAAAATAACGAAACTTCGTTAAATGAGCTTATGAAAGAATTAACTGACGCGGCACATCATTAAATTTATACTTAACAATAATTATTCACTTATACATGCCACCTTAAGTATGTTAGACTTTGCTTAATTGCATTTTTTGGAAATAATCTATATCCATGGCTACTTTAAAGTATTTGTGAAGCCATAATATCTGTTTTTCAACCATTACTGATATTAAGTAGTGTAAAATTTCACCACTTTGTGTTTACTCATTACGTATATTATCTGTACATATTTAATACAATTTATTGTTAATTATTTTGTAAAAATTACTTTTATTCATTGCGATTAAAAAAGTACTGACTATGCTTACGGGTATAATTTGTAAAGACGTTTATTTCAACAAACGGATAATAAAGGATTATAAAATAATGGAACTTAAACTATTGTTGGTTTTAATTACTGTTTTAATTTCTTCATGCAGTTTTCAATCTGATGTTTCAGAAAAAATACAACAAGATATATTTGAATTCAAAGAATCAACAATTAATATTACCAGCTCGGATCTTCGTTTCAGACGTTACCGTTTAATGGCTAAAAAAGGTAACTCTGAAGCTATGGTAGAATTAGCGAGTTCATATTTGTACGAAGAAAATATTCGACCATTTAATGAGAAAAAAGCCATGAAATGGCTTTCTAAATCAGCTTCGATTGGTAATGCACATGCTTCATCCGAACTTGCAGAAATTTATTCAGAAGGATTGTATGATGGAGAAGGTAATGTTCGAATTAAAAGTGATGTTGAGACTAGTTTAATGTGGTCTTATATTGCACAAGAACAAAGTAAATATTTACCAGGTAAAAATGTTATTTTATTAATAACTGATAGTTCTAAAGCTACAAAAACTGAACAATTGGCTGAACGCGCAAAACAACGTGCAGAGCTATGGTTAACAGAAAATAATACCTAATTTATTGTCCCTATAATAATATTTTCATAGTTAGATGTTAAATCACTTGTGTCTGATACTATAAAATATAAATAAAACCATAAAGTCAATAACCGAAATTGCAATATTTTGTCATTTTATTATGGCGAGTCAGGCAAGCTTCCAGTATTATTCATATTAATTTAGCCCGGTGGAATCAGTTATATGTTAAGCCTGCGCGGTAGTGATGCACTCTCGTTGTTTCGAATTAATAAGCTCCTCAAAAAATGTCAACAAATAATGCCTGAAATATCAGGTATTCAAGCTTTTTATGTTCATTTTGTCAGTCTTCAAAATGAATTAACTGCACGAGAGCTAGATAACTTATTATTACTTCTGGAATCTACAGATGATTTGTCCGCATATATGTCGGGATTTGATAGTTCAAATGATGGACTTGAGGTAGTGGTTGTTCCCCGTCCCGGTACTATTTCACCATGGTCCAGTAAAGCAACTGATATTGCTAAAAATTGTGGATTTGAATCAATAAATCGTATTGAACGTGGAATAATTTATCAATTAAATGGTTGCACAAATGTAGAATTTAGTAATGTTATATTTGCAGAAATAAAGGCCTGCTTGTACGACAGAATGACAGAGAGTATTTTATTGGATTATAAAAGTGCTAATGAATTATTCATTGAGTCCACACCATCAGAATTAACCACGGTTGATATTATAGGTGGAAAATATTCTGCACTACAAGAAGCAAATTTATCACTAGGTTTAGCTTTGGCAAACGATGAAATTGATTATCTTGTTGACAATTTTACAAAACTGGATCGTAATCCAACTGATATCGAATTGATGATGTTTGCTCAAGCAAATTCTGAACATTGTCGGCATAAAATATTTAATGCAGATTGGATAATAGATAATAAGAAACAAGAGATATCATTATTTGATATGATTAGAAATACCTACAAGGTAAATTCTAAAAATATTTTATCGGCATATCATGATAATTCAGCGGTAATGACCGGAAATATATCTGAACGATTTGTACCCATTAGTAATTCAAAAATATACCACTATCAGCAAGAGCCGGTACATATTTTAATGAAAGTCGAAACCCACAATCACCCCACTGCAATATCACCTTTTGCTGGTGCAGCAACAGGTTCAGGAGGCGAAATTCGTGATGAGGGTGCAACTGGTCGTGGTTCAAAACCTAAAGCAGGATTATGCGGCTTTTCAGTGTCAAATTTAAAAATTCCAGGTGCTACGCAAGAATGGGAAACTGATTACGGTAAACCAACTCGAATAGCTTCAGCTCTGGATATTATGCTGGAGGGACCAATAGGTGCAGCTGCATTTAATAATGAATTTGGTCGACCAAATATCTGTGGTTATTTTAGAACCTTTGAAGAAAAAGTTCCTGGACCAAATGGAGATGAAGTTCGAGGTTATCATAAACCCATAATGCTGGCCGGTGGTCTGGGTAACATTCGTGAAACAAATATCGAAAAAAAACAAATTCCAGCAGGTTCTTTATTACTGGTTATTGGTGGTCCTGCAATGTTAATTGGACTGGGTGGTGGTGCTGCATCGAGTATGCAAACAGGTCAAAGTCATGAAGATCTGGATTTTGCTTCAGTTCAACGCGGTAATCCTGAAATGGAACGACGGGCTCAGGAAGTAATTGATAATTGTTGTAACATGAATGAGCACAATCCAATAATTAGTATTCATGATGTTGGAGCCGGTGGTTTATCAAATGCCATGCCAGAGTTAGTAAATGATTGTAATCGAGGTGGTATTTTTAATTTACGAGCAATTCCCAACGATGATCCTGGAATGACACCATTAGAAATATGGTGCAATGAATCTCAAGAACGTTACGTGCTTGCAATATCAAAAGATAATTTAAAAGCTTTCAAGAATATTTGCGAAACAGAACGTTGTCCTTATGCCATTATTGGTGAAGCAACAAATAAAAAACAATTGGTTTTAAAAGATCATCATTTTGAGAATATCCCGATAGATATTCCAATGGACGTATTATTGGGTAACCCCCCTAAAATGCTACGTGATGTTCAACGAGTTGAAAAAAATTCTCAGAAATTTAATCATCATGATATCAACATTAAAGAAGCAGTATATCGTGTATTAAAATTACCGACAGTTGCAGATAAGTCATTTTTGATTACAATTGGTGATCGTTCGGTAACAGGTATGGTAACGCGAGATCAAATGGTAGGACCCTGGCAAGTACCAGTTGCTGATGTTGCTGTTACCAGCAGTGGTTATCGGGGATATACTGGCGAAGCAATGGCTATTGGTGAACGAACACCAGTTGCGTTAATTGATCATTCCAGTTCTGCAAGGTTAGCAGTTGCAGAAGCCATAACAAATATTGCAGCATCAAATATTGAATTAATCAGTGATATCGTTTTGTCTGCAAACTGGATGTCACCAGCAGGTCATCCTGGTGAAGATAGTGGTCTTTATGACGCGGTAAAATCGGTGGGTATGGAGTTGTGCCCTGATTTAAAAATCACAATTCCTGTTGGTAAAGATTCAATGTCCATGAAAACTGTATGGCATAATAATAATGAATCCAAAAGTGTTACTTCACCACTATCAGTTATTATTACTGCTTTCTCTAGAGTAAGTGATGTTCGTAAAACGTTAACTCCTCAGTTACGGACAAATAAAAGCGAGACATGTTTAATTTTAATCGATTTAGGTAATGGAAAAAATAGATTAGGTGCTTCATGTTTAGCACAAGTTTATAAAAAAATAGGCGATATACCTGCAGATCTAGATTCACCAGAATTATTAAAATCTTTTTTTAATGTAATACAAAAATTAAATAATGAGAATTTATTACTTGCCTATCATGATCGTTCAGATGGTGGTCTGTTAATCACCTTAGCTGAAATGGCTTTTGCCGGTCATGTTGGTATTGATATTGATATTAGTAATTTATCCGACGATATAACATCAGTATTATTTAGTGAGGAGCTCGGTGGTGTTATTCAAGTATTAAAATCCAGTCTTACTGAAATTGAAACAATTTTAAATTACTCAAAGTTAAAGTATGAAATCATTGGGAAATTAAACGATTCATTAGAAATAAATATTCGTTCAAATGCTACTACTATATTTCAAGAATCTTTAATAAACTTAAGACAAGCATGGTCTGAAACTAGTTATCAAATGCAATCTTTACGAGATAATGCAGATTGTGCCAGGCAAGAAAATGAATTGTTAAAAAACCCGGATAATCCCGGTTTGCATGTAGATTTAAGTTTCGATCACACTAATGATATTTCAGCACCGTATGTTAATATTGGCTATCGACCTAGAGTAGTTATTTTGAGAGAGCAGGGTGTGAATGGACACATTGAAATGGCATCTGCCTTTGACCGTGTTGGGTTTGAAAGTGTTGATGTTCATATGAGTGATATTATGTCAGGTGTTATTAATTTCAATGATTTCTCAGGACTTGTTGCATGCGGTGGATTTTCTTATGGTGATGTACTTGGTGCTGGTGGTGGTTGGGCAAAATCAATTTTATTTCATGAAAAGCTAAAAAACCATTTTCAGGAATTTTTTCATCGTGACGATAGTTTTACACTTGGCGTCTGTAATGGTTGTCAAATGTTATCCAATTTAAAAGAACTTATTCCTGGTGCTTTACATTGGCCAAAATTTATTAAAAATACCTCAGAACAATTTGAAGCACGTTTTTCTTTGGTAAAAATTAGAGATTCAAAATCAATATTATTAAATGGAATGCAAGAATCAGTTATTCCAATCACTGTGGCTCATGGAGAGGGGAATGCAAAATTTGATTCAACCGAATCAATGGAACATGTTTTAAGTAATAATACTGTGTGTTTACAATATATTGATAACACAAATAACCCAACTGAACAGTATCCACTAAATCCAAATGGATCATGCAATGGTATTACCGGTTTAACCACCAATGATGGCAGGGTTACGATTATGATGCCTCATCCTGAAAGAGTCTACCGAACTGTTCAAAACTCATGGCATCCGGAAAACTGGTCAGAAGATGCACCCTGGTTACGATTATTTCAAAATGCCAGAGCGTGGGTAGATTAATATGCATGGTACTTCAGCATTAGTAATTAAAGATCTTAATAAAACTTACAAGACAAGTATTCAGGCACTAAAGGGTATTAGTCTCGAAGTAAATCAAGGTGATTTTTTTGCATTATTAGGTCCAAATGGTGCTGGTAAGTCTACCGCAATTGGGATTATAAGCTCATTAGTTAATAAAACCAGTGGCCAGATATCTATATTCGATTTTGATATTGACACAGAACGAGAAGCGGCTAAAAGTTGTATTGGATTAGTACCTCAGGAATTTAATTTTAACCAGTTTGAAATTGTTGAAGAAATTTTAATTAATCAGGCAGGTTATTATGGTATTTCGCGTCGCGATGCTATAAAAAATACTGAATACTATTTAAAAAAACTGGTTTTGTGGGATAAACGCAAAGCCATGGCTCGAGATTTATCAGGAGGGATGAAACGAAGGTTAATGATAGCACGTGCATTAGTTCATGAACCTAAACTCTTGATTTTAGATGAACCAACAGCAGGTGTAGATCTTGAAATTCGACGTTCCATGTGGGGATTTCTTAGAGAAATGAATAGCAATGGAACAACAATTATTCTTACAACTCATTATCTCGAAGAAGCTGAGCAACTATGTAAAAATATTGCAATAATTGATCAAGGTGAAATTATCGAAAATACTGCGATGAAAGAGTTACTGGCAACTTTAAATAAGGAAACTTTTGTTTTAAATGTAAATAAGAGTTTAAATTCAGCTCCAGACATTAAAAATTATGAAACACGCTTTATAGATGAAACAACCCTGGAAGTTGATGTGGCAAAAGAGCAAACTATCAATGATCTTTTTACTGAACTAAGCAAACAAGATATAAAAATAACCAGTTTAAGAAGTAAATCGAATCGACTTGAAGAACTTTTTATAAATTTGGTAAAAAACAAATAATGAGATTAACAGAACAATTTATTGCTTTTCAAACAATCGTAAAAAAAGAAATGTTACGTTTTATGAGAATTTGGATACAAACAGTTCTTCCTGCAGGAATTACGATGGCTTTGTATTTTATTATTTTTGGTAACTTAATCGGAAGTCAAATCGGTAATATTGGTGATTTTAGTTATATGGAATATATTGTTCCAGGAATTATTTTAATGTCAGTTATCAATAATTCTTATTCGAATGTAGTGTCATCATTTTTTAGTGCTAAATTCCAACGACATATAGAAGAAATGCAGGTTTCACCCATGCCAAATTATATCATTTTATTAGGATTTATATTTGGTGGAGTTGCGCGTGGATTAATTGTTGGAGTTGTAGTCAGTATTATATCGTTAATGTTTGTTGATCTAAATATACATTCAATACCAATAGCTATATTTGTTGTTATTTTAACTGCAATTTTGTTTTCAATTGCAGGGTTAATTAATGCGGTATTTGCTAAATCTTTTGATGATATATCAATTATCCCCACCTTTGTATTAACACCTTTAATTTATTTGGGAGGGGTATTTTACTCTGTTGAAATGTTATCAGGATTCTGGCAATCCATTTCCTTGTTTAATCCATTGCTCTATATGGTGAATGCTTTTCGTTATAGTTTTCTCGGTGTGACTGATATTGATTTGACAATTGCTTTTACTATTATTATATTATTTGTAGTAAGTTTATTTTCATTTGCTTTATACCTTTTAAATCATGGTATTGGTATTAGAGATTAATTTTAATATAAGTGACAAATATATCGAACAGTCTTCCATGTCGAGGTCTTTTTTTGATGGAAAAGAATATATTTTCGTAACATCTGTTGACCATGTTCGTGTATAGAAATAAAATTAACACCAAATGCATCGCCAGAGATATGTTTTATTTTTCCCGTTGCAGAAAAACTTTTATTAATGGGTGTTGGTAATTTAATGGCTAAATTAACGTGTTTATCTATTTCACAGCCTTTGAATTCATGTGCAACTGATATCATTATTCCACCTAAACTGATGTTTCCTGCTTTCAAAATATCAATAAAATTTGCACCATTAATGTCAATTATAATTGGTTCACTGTGAACTGGTATTACACGTTCATATTGACGATTGTCTCTAGTAGCTATTTTTTTTTGCATGAAATACCTTCGAGAGTGGTGCCTGAAGATGATATGTTGATTAGATAATCCTGTTACTTCTATTAATTCTATATCAGATTAGAGATATATCAAGTTTTGCGAATATCAATACCAGAATTAAATTCTTGTATTAAAACAAATGGCGCCACGACGATACACAAAAAATTAGTGTTGAGTTGTTGCCATTCTGTTGCTTGTAAATCAGATGGTTTGGATACATTGTTGTTTGATATTGTATTGGAAATATTTTTTGTATTATTTTGGACTATATCGATAGCAATATCAATTAAACTTGAGTTAGTAGTAATAACACGTACCACCCCTCGAGCAAAATGTTTTTCAAGTTCTTGCCAGTTTAAATAACCACTTTCTGATTCTAATTTCTTTTTTAATTCTCTGGTATTCATTTATCGGGAATATTTTATTATTGTTCAATACATAATTATCCTAGATTCTGCAGTCTAATATTATAACGGAATATTGATTAGACTGTGGAATCCAGAATTTTCTTATAGAAGCAGTTTTGTATTTATTAATCGTTATTATCGATTTTTTATAATACACATAAACTATTTAAATTTGGTTAAATCTAGTGTAAATTGTTTGATAGCTGTTAACTACTAAGTTAACGCATATTTATTATTGAAATCAAAATACTATTATCTTATTGAATTTATTGTTATTTTTCTTTATGTCAAATTGGTTGAAATACTATAGTTTTATTTTAGAACCAGTTCATTGCAGCAAAAACTACTATAGTTTAGAGTAAGCATAGATTTAAATTTTAATTAAATTATACGAAAAGTGATGGAGTTATAATGGCAAGTTTGGTATTAAAAAACCTGTTTAATCGGACCACGACACAAAAAGATCGGCGTACTAGATCACGATCTTCAAATAAACCTTCTGCAACCATTCTAATTGTTGATGATTCTCGAACTGTAGTCCACATGCTTAAAACAGCATTAACACAAGCCGGTTATACAACCCTGGCTGCGGCTGACGGAGAACGGGGTATACAATTAGCACGTTCACATCGACCTGATTTAATTCTGATGGATGTGATAATGCCAGGCATTAATGGTTTTCAAGCAACACGCTTGTTGCGTAAAGATCCAACAACTAGCGATATTCCGATTATTATTATCAGTGGTTCAGAACAAGCAACTGAAAAAGTTTGGGTAATGCGTTTGGGCGCCAATGACTTTATTCCAAAACCAATCGAACGTGGTCCATTATTTACAAAGGTTGAGCAAATTTTACGCGAAAGTGAACTCGCTAAATTACATAAGCTTAAAGCTACAGAAAATAATCATTCAGATCCTTTATACGATTAAGCGCTATTAAGTCGGTGTCATTCTTTAGCAATTGAAATGTTGAAATAAATGAAAATCAGACACATTCTGAGATTTAAATATTTTAATAGTAAATTTTATCTTTCATTCCACTTTTGAAGTAATCATATCAAGAATTCGCTGTGAGAGTATCCGTTTCAAGAATCCGAAAAGATAAGTTGGAAAGGTAACGTAATAACGAACTTTGGGCTTTGAATTTTCCAGTGCATGAACTACTTTTTTCAAAACAGCTTCAGGTTCCAGAGTAAAAATGCTGGATGTTCCTTGTTTTTTTAATCGAGCTAACAATAAAATATATTTACTTTTGTGTGCGCTGTGTTCGACATCAATATGTCGATTAAATGCTGATAATGCATTCTGTCGAAATTTACTTTTAATCGGGCCGGGTTCAATGAGGCTAAGATAAATATTAGTTCCTCGTAATTCCTGGCGTAATGTGTCAGTTAAGCCTTCTAATGCATATTTACTTGCATTATATGCTCCTCGATAAGGCAGGCTAACAAATCCAAGAACAGAACTATTTTGTATAATTCGACCATGACCTTGTTTTCGCATAATAGGTAGAATTATATTTGTTAATTCATGCCAACCGAATAAATTTGTTTCAAATTGTTCTCGCAAAACATCTCGCGTAATATCTTCGAGTGCGCCTGCCTGACCATATGCGCCGTTATTAAATAAAGCATCTAGCTTGCCTTTTGTGCAGTTTAAGGTTTCTTTAACTGTATTTTGAATTGATAAACTATCTCGAAGGTCAAGATGAAACGCATCAAAGCCACTGAGCTGTAATCGAGTAACATCCTCTTTCCTTCTGGCAGTAGCTATAACGTGATGACCTCTAGCCTTTAGACCATTTGCAACACAAAGTCCGATACCACTTGAACAACCTGTGATTAATATTGATTTTGGAGTTCTAGCATTCATGATTTTTTTATTGAATTTATATGTTGCATTTGTATTGTTATTGGGTGCAATACATTAATAATATTTAAATTGTCACGTATGGTAAATGAGCTATTATAGCCATTATCCTGAATAAAGCGGTAAATGAGTGAATAAGTTTTAGATTTTACATTCCTATGAATAAATATTAGTTAATTTAAAAATATATTACTTTAGTATTAAATAAAAATATTGTGAGTTGCAAGCGATTATTAGTGTAGATCTTACAAGATTAAAATTTACTCATATTAAACTGGAATTTAATAGATTATAATATGTAATTAACCTGAGCTGTGTATAAGCAAATAGTAGTTTAAATTCGGCCACGAAATTGGGATAACCCTATCAAGACACGCAAAAG
>JBGMQW010000067.1:0-16542 GCA_048060815.1 Thiohalomonadales bacterium
AGAAATTAAATCTGAATCAGATACTACGACTCATATTTGTGGTTGTGGTAAAACCAGCAATGGAGTTCTTTGTGATGGCACGCATTTGAATTAAACGAGTTATTTAAATACTAGTTAGGTAAATTATTAAATCTACTTTAAAAATAGCACTGCCTGGAGTATTTGCTTTATTTCTTGTAGCATTTACCAAGAGCGATAAACAAACTCAAATGGATTTCTAAAACATGAAGTGTGTGACGAGGAACTTTAACAAGATATTCTAATACTAACTAGTATTTTGCACAGTAACATAGGCAATGTTACTGAGTATTTTATGTTATCGATACGTGAGTAATAAATTAACTCCGTACAAACTTCAACAATAAATTAATATCATGCTTATCAGCTGCACGAAGCGCAGAAATATAAGCCTGCCGCGCATCACTAGAATTAACTAAATTAACACGACCCCATGTAAAATGCGGACGACAAAGTGAATCAATTTATAAATCTGCAATCAGTCGAGTATGCCGAACAAAAATATAATAACTTTATTAGTTAAATTAAATAACGAATTTATTCCAATTCAGTAGAATTGACGTTTATACAAACTAAACAAGGACTTTAATAATGACATTATTTAGAATTTTATTAATACTAATTGTAAGCTGGTCAATGATTGGACAGGCAGGGGCAGATATGACTTTTTTTGATCTAACGCATGAAATCCCTACGTTTAAACCCAAACCATCTCCTGATGGTGCAACAAGACCACTACCTGATTTGTTACAACCCATTAAACATAGTACCCCGATTGCCGGTTTTTATCCGCAAGCTGTTTTATATCCAGGAGATAAATTTTACACCAGTGATGGCTACTTTCTTTCTCGTGCTATCGTCATTGAAGAACACAATGGTACCCATCTTGATAGTACAAATCATTATATTAATAATGCTGCGAGTCTTGAACCAGGTTCAAATCCTAATGATCAGCGTAAATCTGCAGAACAATTAACAATCGAACAGTTAACTGGAAAAATAGTATTAATCGATGTTTCTGAACGAGTTAAAAAAGAACTGGCTAAAAACAAAGGTATACCCAGTCCAGATATATTGGTAACCGATTTCTCTAATACCTCACAGGCAACTGTACGAGCTTCCGATATTGAGTCAGTTGCTGATCAAATAAAAGACGGTGTTTGGGTGATAGCACGAGTCGGATGGGATAAATTTTATTATGATGGTATTGAAGATTGGGCGACGTCATCTTATGTTAATAATTTTAACCATCCAGGTTTTACTCCAGAAGCAATCGAGAAGTTAATTGAGATCATGGATCGTAAAAAAGTGAAAATTTCCGGAATAGCAGCAGATAGCTGGAGCACCGATTCAGGCGAGGGTGCAAAAGGAATTGATGATAATTATACAAAAGCCTGGCAAGTCCATGTGCGTTTATATCAACGTAATATTTTAGTTGTGGAAAGTCTTGCTAGCTTAAAAGAATTAGCGAATGCCTACAGAAAAAATGATGATTGTTATTTAATGGTGGGTGGGCTTAAACAAGTTGGTGGAACCGGTGGTCCTGCACGAGTAATGGCTGCATGTAAATAAATTTATAGCAGGGGTGTTTTATGCCCTTGTTTATTAGATTTCATTGTTCCACTGTAAGTTAACTTAAAGTAATTTATTGCTTTTGGTGGAGCTGTAATCTATACTATCATCAGATGATATGAATAAGGTGGTTTGTGAGAAGGGATACAGGCTTAGATATCCTACTGGATCTGCATAAGTTTAAGTATGTTTTCGATAATGCGTACTGGTATAAAATTGAAGTTTATAGGGTCGATTCTACTAAAGAAAGGCCGCATGGAATTCGGTATAATTTAACATTCCATGATAATTGTAGCGTGCGCATATTTGGAATGGATAATGCTCATATCCCTAAAAACAAGCGCAAGGGTTTTCATGGTCAGATTATTGAATACGATCATACGCATAATGATGAAAATGACATTGGTACAGCTTATACTTTTGTAAATGCCGAAAAATTACTAACAGATTTTTTTACCCGGGTGAATGCAATAATAGATAACCTTGAAAAGTAGTATCGAGGAGATAAATATGAAAGTTAAAATTGGCATTATGCCCACTAAAGAATTTCAGCAATATATGCTGGATGTCGCGGCGGGACGTATTAAAGTTAAACGTGGTTCACCTAAAATATGGTTCAATTCCATGAAATCACTAGCCGAAGTTCTGAGTGATAATAATCGTCAACTGTTAAAGATTATTGCAGATGAGAAGCCGGAAACCATACAGGCATTAGCTGACATAACAGGTCGTCGAGCATCTAACTTGAGTCGTACATTAAAGACATTTGAGAGTTACGGTTTTGTGGAAATGGTAGCAAATGCTCGTTCAAAAAAACCTGTAGCAAAGGCAACTGAATTCGATATTTGTATTCCAGTAGCCTAGGAGTCTGTAATTAACCTGAACTCAGGAAAATAATGTTATTTCCGATCAAATTTTCGATAAGCAATGGCTTCTGTTAGATGTTTCGTTTTAATATTTTCCATGTCATCCAAATCGGCAATGGTTCGTGCAACTTTTAAAATACGATGATAGGCTCGTGCGGATAGACCTAGTTTTTCAATAGCATCTTCCAGTAAGCTTAAATCTTCAGTTTCTAAAACACACCATTTTTCAATTTGTTTAACGGCAAGTTGATTATTTGGTTTTGGTGAGCGTTTTAATTGAATCTCGCGTGCACGATTAACTTTTTTACGTATTTCATTACTGGTCGGTTCAGATTCCTGTGGTTGTTCACGCAATAATTTAGTTGCAACACTGGGTACTTCGATATGCATATCAATACGATCCATTAATGGTCCCGAAATTTTAGAGCGATAGCGTTCTATTTGTTCTGATGTGCATACGCAACGGTTATCACTATGACCGAGATAACCACAAGGGCAGGGATTCATTGCGGCTATTAATTGAAAACGAGCCGGGAAGTCAGAGGTACGTGCTGCACGCGAAATGGTAATGTTGCCGGATTCAAGTGGTTCACGTAAAACTTCTAGCACGTTTCGATTGAACTCGGGTAATTCATCTAAAAACATCACGCCATTATGCGCTAGTGAAATTTCACCTGGTCGAGGTGAACTGCCACCGCCAACCAGAGCTACTCCCGATGCAGTGTGATGTGGACTACGAAAAGGGCGTTGTTGCCAGGTTTCAGTTTTAAATTGTCGGGAGCTGCTAATTGATCGAACCGCTGCAGTTTCTAATGCTTCTTGTTCAGTCATATCAGGCATAATACTTGGTAGCCGACTGGCTAACATGGTTTTGCCTGTTCCCGGAGGGCCAACCATTAATAAACTATGCCCACCTGCAGCTGCAATTTCGAGTGCGCGTTTTGCATGATGTTGTGCATGAACATCAGATAAACATACGGTGTAATGTTGAATTGTTTGTTGTGGTTCAGGTATATAGGGGTTGATTTTTTGTTGGCCAGTCAGGTGAGCACAAACTGCCAGTAAATTTTTAGCCGGCAATACTTCCAAGTCACTAACTAATGATGCTTCATAAGCATTTTGCTCTGACACCACTAATATTTTTTTTGCATTGCGTGTTTGTATTGCTACCGGCAGGACACCTTGAACGGATCGGCATTCACCACTGAGGGCAAGTTCGCCAATAAATTCGTATTGGTCGAGATGTAAATCTGGTAATTGTCCGGATGATGCTAATAAACCAATCGCGATAGGGAGATCAAAACGCCCACCGTCCTTGGGTAAATCGGCAGGTGCCAGGTTAACCGTGATTCGCTTTACCGGAAACTCAAATTGTGAATTAGTGATAGCGCCTCTAACACGATCCTTGCTTTCTTTTACTGTGGTCTCGGGTAAACCAACAATTGAAAAACAGGGAAGCCCATTGGATAAATCAACTTCGACAATAACTAATGGTGCCTCAACACCTAATCCTGCTCTGGAGAATACAATAGCAAGTGACATGGATTCCTTTCCTTTTTTATTTTCTATATAATTAAATTTAACTCGACATATAGAAATGACTCGAGTTAAATGCTTCGAAAATGTACTTAAATTTTCTTTTCAATTTCCTGTATTTGCTTTTCTAATGCTTCTAATTTTTCACGAGTACGCTGTAACACTGCAGTCTGGATATCAAATTCTTCTCTGGTAACCAGATCCATCTTGTTTAAGACACTGTGTAATGTAGCCCGTAGATTTTCTCGTATATCCTTGTTTAATAGTTGAAAATCTTTCGGTAAGGCTTCAGTGAACTGTTTTGTAATATCTTCAATAAATGAGCTTTTCATGACTTCGTTATACCTTAATATCTGTTGTTTTTCCGAGTTTATTTAATACATTCTACTTAACAATAATAATACCGAAATGACACTCAAAGTGTGATGTTAACCCATTTTCGCACTAGTCTGGTGCGATAAGCTGGCACCAACAATTTAATTGCACATATTTAGTGCAATTATTTAAATTGTAAAAGTTAAGCTATTGTTTTAAATAGATTTATTGCTTGGCATAACTTGTGCACTTAGGTTAGACATAACCTGTAGTAATAGTGCAATATTCGTCTAAGTAGATAATAAAATAACAGGAAAAATAACTATGAAAATTCAAACAATCCTTGCAACATCTATTGTTGCAGCTTCTTTATTAGCCAGTAGCGCCGTCTTTGCTTCGAGTTATTCTGGTAATGTGGCTGTGAATTCTAATTATATCTTTCGTGGACAAACGCAATCGAATGATCAAGCTGCAATATCCGGTGGAATAGACTGGAATCATACAGCTGGTGGCTACATTGGTGGTTGGACGTCAAATCTTGGAGGTGGTGAATATGAGTTCGATCTTTATGGTGGTTATGTCTTTACTGCCAGTAAAGTCGATGTAGATGTTGGTTATATAGCATATATTTATCCGGTAGTATCTAGTAGTGATTATTCAGAACTTTATGCGAACGCTACTCTAAATAATTACACTGCAGGTCTTGCATTAACGATAAGTAAAAAAGGGACTTCTCAAGATAATGATTTTTATCTTTATGGTACCGGTGAATTTGAAATGAAAAAAGATTTAAACTTAGCAGTAACTGTTGGTTACTACAATTATGATGATAGTCAATTTAATAGTTATGGCCATGTTCAAGTCGCATTGCTTAAAGATGATTTTATCTTTGCCATCGATAAAAATGGTGATGATAGTAAAAATGTTGCAAATCAATCTTTAAATAGGGATGAAGTACGTTTTACGGTTGGTTATTCAAAATCAATTGATTTTTAAGATTTGATGTAATAAAAAATTTCCACTTCTTAAATGAAGTGGAAAATAATTAAAAAATAATAATAATTTCCAGTTCGTGTTCGTTGTTTAAATAAAAAAAACCAGAAGGAGATCTTTACATGAAATTAGTAATGGCAATTATCAAGCCATTCAAACTCGATGATGTTCGTGAAGCTTTATCTGATATTGGAGTTCAAGGTATCACAGTAACGGAAGTGAAAGGGTTTGGGAGGCAAAAAGGGCATACCGAGTTATATCGTGGTGCTGAATATGTAGTCGATTTTTTACCTAAAGTAAAAGTTGAAGCAGTTGTAGATGACGGATTATTAGATCAGGTCATTGAAGCGATATCCAAAGCGGCTAATACCGGAAAAATCGGAGATGGAAAAATATTCGTCTATAACGTTGAGCAGGCAATTCGGATTCGAACGGGTGAGTCAGGAACTGAAGCATTATAAATAAAATAATTTACGCTGGTTTCAGACTTGAAGTATTTTTTAGGAGAGGAAAAATGATTAACAAGATTTTAAGTTCACGATTAGTCGCAGGGTTAATGTTGGCATGTTTGCCGGCAATAACATTTGCGGAAGATGTACTGGATTCAGGTGATACAGCCTGGATGATGACTTCAACTGCTTTGGTATTGTTTATGACAATCCCGGGTTTGGCATTATTTTATGCCGGTATGGTTCGCAGTAAAAATGTATTGTCAGTGTTAATGCATTGTTTTGCGATAACCGGTTTAATGACAATATTGTGGTATTTCTTTGCTTATAGTATGGCATTCGATACTACCGGAATGGTAAAAGGTGAAGTCAATTTAAACTCTTTTGTTGGTGGCACGAAGATGATGTTTCTTAATGGCTTAACAAAAGAAAGTTTAATTGGCGGAATACCGGAATCTGTCTGGATTACTTTTCAAATGACGTTTGCAATTATTACACCGGCATTAATGGTTGGTGCATTTGCCGAGCGTATGAAGTTTAGTGCGTTATTAATTTTTTCAGCCGCATGGTTGCTGTTAGTTTATGCACCAATTTGTCATATGGCATGGAGTGGTGACGGTGCACTATTCTGGGATTGGGGTGTAATAGACTTCGCTGGTGGTACCGTTGTACATATCAATGCTGGCATCGCAGGTTTAGTTGCAGCTATTATGATTGGCAAACGTAAAGGTTTTCCAACGACTGCAATGCCACCACATAATTTAGGTTACACATTAATAGGTGCTTCTATGCTGTGGGTCGGTTGGTTTGGCTTCAATGCCGGTAGTGCAGCAGCAGCGAACGGTGATGCCGGTATGGCAATGTTAGTAACACAAATTGCAACAGGTACCGCAGCATTAACCTGGATGTTTGTGGAATGGATCTCACACGGTAAACCAAGTGTTCTGGGTATTGCTTCTGGCGCAGTTGCTGGTTTAGTTGCTATTACACCGGCATCCGGAAGTGTTGCCCCATTTGGCGCATTAATAATTGGCATTGCTGCTGGTGGTATTTGTTTCTATGCTTCTACAAGCCTGAAACGCAAACTGGGTTATGATGATTCATTAGACGTATTTGGTGTTCATGCTATCGGTGGTATCACCGGTGCTTTATTAACGGGTATTTTCTCACCCGAAAGCATGGGTGGATTCACACCAGATATAACACCAGGTGGCCAGTTCGTTGTACAACTAAAAGCAGTTGCATTCACAATCGTTTATGGCGGTATTATTAGTTTCGTACTATTAAAAATACTTGATATTGTGATTGGACTACGTGTTAGTGAAGAAGACGAAACCGAAGGTCTGGACATCACGCAACATGATGAACGGGGTTACATCTTGTAAATTTATTTTAATAAATTTATAAAACTGAAGGGCATCGAATTTCGATGCCCTTTTTTTGCGTTTTTGCGGCTAAAAAATCAGTTTTTCAATAATGTTTGTTTACTACGAAACAAAGCTGAAATATCTTCATCACCATAACCTTGATCGATCAAACGTTGGTAATGTATCAAGGTCATTTCTACAATAGGCAAGCGGTTTTCACCCAGGTCTTCAATCATTTTATTGCACAGTAATAAATCTTTATGATGTAATTTAACTTTGAAACCTGGTTGGTAATCTCCGCATAACATACTTTTACCGCGATGGTCCAAAAACCAGTTTCCAGCTGCACCACCTGAAAGAGTGTCAATTAATTTATCGGTTGCTAAGCCGGTAGCTTTTGCAAATGCTAGTGCTTCGGTTACAGCCTGATTAATTCCGGCTGCCATTATTTGATTGACTGCTTTGGTTATTTGCCCATTTCCGGCTTTACCCATGTAGCTAATGGATTTTGTAAAACAGCTAAGAATGTCAGTGACAGAATTCAGAATATTCTCATCACCACCGACCATCATTACCAGTTGACCGTTATTAGCACCTTCACTACCTCCTGATACTGGTGCATCCAGGAAAAATGAATTTTTACCGGCTAATAGAACATTACATTTTGATACAGTATCAACACCAATTGTAGAAGTATCAATAATTATTGTACCTGCTTGAATATTGGGTAATAGTGATTTAATAATTTCAAGAACATCGCTATCGGTTGATAAACTGGTAATTATTACATTACATTGAGCAGCAAACTCACTAAGTGATTTTTTATAAGGCACCTGGGTATTTTTTTGAAACTGTTCAGATTTTTTAGTGGTTCGATTATATACTGTAGCAAGCTGATTATGTTTAAATAAATTATGGGCTATTCCAGAACCCATTGCACCAAGACCTAGTACACCTGTAATTTTTTTTTTATTGGTTTCTTGTTGATTCATTTTTTTAGTTACACCATTTTTTAACCTGGTCTTTCATATATTGAATTTCGAGTAATCGTTCTTTTTCGCTTAAATATATTTTTTCTCCAACATCGTTTCTATCATAAATACCACGCGCCCTTTGATAACCGATTAGGTCATCTTTTGCAACCTGGCAATTATATTTTTTAACATTGGCATTGTGTGTTTTTTTTTCTCGTTGCTGTTTTTTTTCACGATGATCTGCTTGAAATGAATCTAATAATTTTTTTTGTTTTTCGGCACGTTCTTTATTGGTAGAACTAATATTTGAAGTATTACCTTTCGGTATTTGATAAATTGAAGCAGGATTATCTCGTGGATTATCGCCGAAGTGGACATTACCCTCTTTGTCAGTCCATTTATAGATTTCACCAGTATGACCTGAATTCATTAAAAGTATTGTGATGTTTATTAACAATAATAATTTAATTGACTTATAAATTAACAAAATTTGTTCCTTTATTTATAAATCATCCCTAATTTTACTGTAGGCGGTCCAGCCTTAGTCGCCACCTGTCATCAAATAGATATCGGGCACCAATTTGCACACCAATAATTGATGCAAGTCCTGATCCACCTGCAATCATAAACATAATCAGAATTTGGTATTTAACGGCATCCATTGGATCAGCCCCGGCTAAAATTTGACCTGTCATCATTCCAGGTAAACTTACAATACCGGCAGCGGCCATGGCGTTGATAATTGGTAGCATTCCAATTCTAACGCTATCATGCATAATGTCATTAATTGCATCTTTCCATTTCGCACCTAAAATTAACCGGGCTTCTATCTGGTTTTGTTTATCAATTGTGGATTGAGTTAATCTATCTAATGTCAGAGCGAGTGATGTCATGGAATTGCCTAACATCATTCCGAGCAGGGGTATTGAAAACTGTGGGTCATACCATGGTGATTCATTAATTATAATGGTTAACACCATAAAAGTAATTGAAAACGATGAGATAAAGAGCGTTATAAAGCTCATGCCATATCCCCAAAATCCAGCGAAGTGCCGTTTTTGACGCGCCATAACTTCATATGCTGCGATGGCCAGCATAATGGTGGTTACCAATGCTATCCACTTAAAATCAACGTACTCAAACAATATTTTTAAAATGTAACCAATAAATAGTAATTGAACTACGGTACGTACAGCAGAGATAAAAATTCTTTTATGGATACCCAGTTGTAACATCCAGGATAAACCCGCAAGTAAGATGATAAAAAAACTGGCTAAACCTAGATCAAATGCAGTTAGTTGGTGCATGTTTTATTCACTTTTAGTTGACCGTCCTCAATTAAATAACAATTTTTTGTAAAACGTTGTAATTGCCTGGTATCGTGACTTACCCAAATAATAGGGACTTGATATTGCTGCTGATAGTTGTGTATTAATTCTTCTACTCGATATCGATTACTTTCATCCAGATTTGCAGTGGGTTCATCGAGTAATAATACTTGCGGTTTGTTGGCTAATAATCGAATAAGCGCTAAACGTTGTAATTCACCGGTTGAACAGCGTAAAACATCGGCATGATACAAGTTGTAATCCAGGCCCAACGCAACAAAGTCATCATCATCTTCACTTTCAAAGTGATCCGAAATTTTTGTTGACCACCAAAAACTATTGGTTGTTAATAAACCAACTTTTTTACGCCATTCATTGGGTTTCATCTCTGTTGATAACACACCATCGAGAGTCATAGTGCCACTATGAGGTGTCATGTCAGCAAGGGCATGTAACAGAATAGATTTACCCGAACCAGAGTCACCCGATATACCAATTGCATTTGATGCTGCGATCTCAATATTTATATCATCAAGATGGAAGATACTTAAATTTTTAACAGATAATGTATTTGGCATAGGAACCGTGTTTAATTATAATATTTTGTATCGTTTATTATGTATGTATATAGTTAAGTGATTGTTCGATCTGGACGTTAAGTTTACTCAACATTCGTTAATTTTTTATTAATTATACAATTTTTAAGAGGTAATTGAACTATGTCGAAACCTGTTTGTGCTCAAAAATCACCTTACACAATAGAACTCGAAGCCGGTGATTATTGGTGGTGTTCTTGTGGTAAATCAATAAAACAACCTCTCTGTGATGGCAGTCATAAAGGTGGTGAATTTTCTCCTGTTAAATTCACATTAACAGAAAAGAAAACAGTATCACTTTGTGGATGCAAACAAACCGCTGATCAACCATTTTGTGATGGTTCACACAACAACATGCCATAGCAGAAAATTTTTAGAAATGTAATATCTCGAGGGGGATTTTATGAGATTATTCAATATCTTATAAACCATTTTACTTCTGCTTAGTGTGGTAATGCAAGTATTAAAATTTATTTTTGCCGCAAAGAACGTAAAGTAACCATTTAATCAAAACGCCCTCTCCCTCCGGGAGAGGGGATACGGAACTGTATTATGATTTTCCTTCGTGCCTAACCCGGATTTTGAGGGCATTCAAAGTTAAATTTTGCACCACCTAAAGTTGAATCCGATATCGTGATTTTACCATTATGCCAGCCGGCAATTTGTTTGACGATGGATAAGCCTAAACCACAACCACCCGAGCGGCGATTTCGACTAAAATCAAGTCTTTTAAAAGGTTCTAATATTTTTTCCCGGTCATTAATTGGTACTCCGGGTCCATCATCTTCAACGGAGATGGTGAAGCTTTCATGGCTATGAATTGCACTTATCCGAATATCTTTTCTGGCATATCGAATTGCATTATTGATTAAATTACTTATAGCCCGGTGCAATAATTTGGAATCAATGGTAATTTTTTTATTATGGAGTTCCAGATTTTTTTCGAGTTTCAAATTAATGTCAAAAATAGCCATGCGATGGTGTTCGGTGAAATTATGTATCCATGATTCAAAGCAGAGTGATTCAAAATTGAGATCAGGTTTTGCTCGATCAAATTGTGCATAAGTCAATAATTCGGTTACCAGACTATCGAGTTCGTCAATATCAGTATTCATGCTCTCAATGTATTTTTGTGTGGTCTCTGAATCTTTTGAACGTTTTAACATTTCAATACCAAACCGTAAACGGGATATTGGTGTACGCAGTTCATGTGATACGGCATTAGTTAATTCTTTATGAGAATCAATTAATTTTTTTATTCGTTCTGCCATTCCGTTAAATGTTTCTGTTACTTTTAAAATTGCAGAATTTTTTCGAATTTTAATTCTTGTTTCAAATTCACCATTACCGAAAGAGTGCGCAGCTTTACTTAATTGCAATAGATCTTTTGAAATTGGTCGCATCCAGATAAAAACTGAAAAAGCGATCATAATGGCAAGTAATCCGGTAGCATAATATAAAAGATCGGCAATAAAAGTACTAACATGAATAGGACCCGCTTTAGCGACTAAATTAGTATCAGCTATCAGTTTATAATAAGTTTCACCATCATCACGTGGATGTTCAGCATAAGTGCCACCGTTTCGAATTATTTCAATATATTCCTTTTTTAAATTTAATTTATCTACTGGTATTATCGTTAACGGATATCTGAACTCTTTTGCCATATCCTGTAAAGCCTTGTCCCAATCTTCCGGCTTATGTTTTTTCAGAGCTTTAATGCCTAAATAATAAGCCCCACGTCCACTTCGTTCGAAGTGCTCTAATCCTGATTCGTCGAATGCAATACTAATCACTTTTTTTGTACCAGGAATTAAGGAATGTAATATTTCACTGGTTTTGAATTTATCTTTACTACTTGCTATCATTCCTGAATTAATACGGTCCAGTTGTTTTTTACTAAATTTTAAATCAGCTAAATTTTGCAATTTAAAATAATAACCAAAATGTGGCTTGAGTTCTTTCATTTTATCTTGCCATTGGTTTTCTGGAACAGAATAGAGCTCTTGTTTAATCAGATAAAATGTACCATTAGCTACATTTGTTCGATGTTGTGCAAGAATGTCATCTAGCAGAATTTCAGGAAGTGTATTAAGTCCTACGATAAATAAAGTGAGAGTAATCGCGAGTAAAATATATAACCGTAAAAAACTTCTTCCCATGGGTTTATTCCACAGTACTCTCGATAGTATTTTCTGCAACAAACATATAACCTTTACGGTGGATTGTTTTTATTTTTTGAGCAGGGTGTTCACCATCACCAATTTTCTTTCGAAGTCGTGATATTGTAATATCTGTAGATCGATTTAAACCGTTGTATCCAATACCACGCAAACTGGCTAAAATCTTATCGCGACTTAAAATTTCTCCGGCATTGTTAGCAAGTAACCAGAGCAATTCAAACTCGGTATTGGTTAATTCAACCGGGTTATCTTTTATGTATAATTGACGAGATGATTTGTTAATTCTAATTTCATTAAAGATTAATTCATTTCCAAATAATGAATGATTTTTATTTGGTTTATTTTGTGTTGTGGTTCTACGCAATAAAGCTCGTATACGCGCCAGTAATACCCTGGGTTGCACGGGTTTTGAAATATAATCATCGGCGCCAAATTCCAATCCAAGAACTTGATCGATATCATCACTTTTTGCCGTTAGCATGAGTATGGGGCAATCAATTTCTTGTCGAATAAACTTGCAAACCTGTAAACCGTCCATACCGGGTAACATAACATCGAGAATAACTAAATCCGGATTGCTCTCAATAATTTTTTTAACAGCGGTGTCACCACGGTATTCAACTGTAATATCGAGTTCATATTGCTCAAGGTATTCGACTACTAAACTTGCCAGCCGTTCGTCATCCTCCACCAATATAATACGGGCTTTTTCGTTTGTTTGAGCTGCATTCATTTGCGATGTTTATCCTTAAATTATCTTGTATTTATGTGTTTTACTACAGTTTTTATTACGCAATAACTACTAGAGGGGAAATATTACTATACCAAAGATTAATTGAATACACAGGTAATTTTACTAATTATGGATTCACTTGTTGTAACAAATTGTTTCATCTGGAAACAAATTGAAGTCTATATTTAGTAAAATGATTATAATTAAGCCTGTTTTGATACACGTTGAAACAAGTAAACTATTGATTATATGGCATAATAAATTTGAAAATAATGGAAAAATTATGCATTTAACAGGAAAATTTCTACTGTATTTTTTGTCGTTTGCTGTGGCGGCATACGCTGCTTTTGTCTATGGAGTTCTGCCACTAGGTTCAACTGTATCTCCAGCAATGAAGGCGAATTTTATTACGCATTCAAGTGTCATTTACACCCACGCTTTTGCCTCGATAGTTGCTTTAATATTGGGACCTTTTCAGTTTTCCAGACGTTTGAGGACGAAATACCAAAAAGCACACCGCTGGTCTGGTCGAGTTTATTTAGCGGTGGGGGTATTACTGGGTGGTTTGTCTGGTTTATATCTGGCACAGTTTGCAGCAGGTGGCGTTATTGCTAGAACAGGTTTTACCACGCTTGCGGTATTGTGGCTGTACACTGGCTTATGTGCCTATCTTGCAATTCGAAGTGGTGCTATTTCCGAACATCAAAAATGGATGTATCGAAATTTTGCATTAACTTTTGCTGCTGTAACTTTACGCATTTATTTGCCGGTGACTATCGTTTCCGGAATTGAGTTTTCATTAGCTTATGCCGTTATCGCCTGGTTATGCTGGATACCAAATTTATTATTCGTAGAATGGCGTTTTAATTTTAAGCAACATTCTAATTCACAATTGATATAAAAAATTTTCTGTCAAGATAAACTACTTAAAATTAGTTTCTTTAATTTTATCTTAAGCATATAAATTAATAATCATAATTACAAATACGCAGGATACAAAATGTAACAAACAATATTTATATTTGTGTCATAATATTTAAATAATTACATTAAGCGCAAAGATTGAAAAGAATTGAATTAAGAAATATACCATTATTTGTTTAAAGGAGAAAAATATGTTCAATTACAGGAAAATTTTATTAAATAGATTTAGCTTATTAGCATTGTTGTATAGCATTATGGTAGTGGTATTATTTTTTAATTTGCAAGCTGTACATGCAAGCCAAAGACTACTGACAACCTATTTTGGTATTGATACTGTAAATAATACCGCGTATGCATACGATGAAAATTTTGTTAAATTGCCCACTAATCCTCAAGATCCAAAATCAAGTGTGCTGTTGCTACCTAAAGACAAACCATTATGGTATGTGGCTAGTGATACCGATGTAGTTCGGCGTAATGATGATGGTAGTCTGGATATTTTATCAGATGATCCGGCGTATTCTGAAATGATACATCATATGGTCTGGGGTTATACCGCACCCAATCGAACCTATGAGTATTTATGTAGTATGGCATTACTTATTCCTATTGGTAGTGAACTAACAAATTTTCACTTTCCGAAAGGTTATGCTTTTAAACTCGATGGTGGCGCATTAGTTCCATTTTGGCATTGGGAAAATCCGGCTAATGTACCTGTAAGTGAAAAGATATATTTACGAGTTAATGTTCTGGTTGATGATCAACAATCAGGTTATAAAGATACCAATGTTGAATGGGTTGATGCTCAAACTTGTAATTCAGCATTTGCACTGGCTCCGGGCAAAACAAAAAAAGTAACACCAAAACTTCAAGTAACTTCAGATCGACGCATCGTCGCAGTTATACCTCATATTCATGATCATGGTAGTAAAATAAAGTTGATGAGTAGCAATGGCAAGCTTCGTGAATTTAAACCTGAAAATCAAAATATTCCTGTGGCACATGATGATATGGGACAAGGTTCGACACTAATACATTCACATAAAGAACATTTACCTGTAAATAGTTTATATCCGTGGACACCAGGAAAGTACGGTCCAGTGCTTAAAACTGGAGAGTCTTTGTGGCTTGAAACCGAATACAATAATCCACATTCAGTTGATATTGATAATATGTTAATTAATATTATTTATTGGGAGGCTTTATAAACATCTTTAGCTCCCTCTCCCTTTGGGAGAGGGCTGGGGTGAGGGGAAGGACAATAATGAATTATAATACGTTATTTAATCCTCGGATCGAGTCATAGTCGAAATCTAATACTCTTAAAAACAACCAGCTTTTGATCTTAACGCCGTAACATCGCAATCCACCGACCAAGGTTCAGTAAACTGGCCAGCGAAGCTGCCACATAAGTATAAGCCGCAGCACGTAAAATTCGTTTCACTGCAGCTTCATCTTTTTTACTGATATAATTTCCGGCTTTTAACATCGGTAATGCTTTTCCAAAGCTGGCATCAATTTCAACCGGCAGGGTAACCAGGTGTACCAGGGTTGCGACACCCATTGAAGATAAACCAAGCACTAATGTAATAATAGCAATGGCAGGTGAGCGGCTAAATATAGTTAAAATGGGCAGTGCAATCATGATCATAACACCCAATTGTTGAGCGCTTTGTGCAATGCGGATTAGTTTTGTACGCGTAGCTAGTTTGGCCTCATTTTTAAAATCTTGTACCGCATGACCAACTTCATGAGCTGCAACCGCAATTGCCGTTAATGAATTATCTGAATAATTATTTTCACTCAAGCGTACGACTTTATCAGCAGGATCGTAATGATCACCTTTATCCGTTTTTTCAACAGTAACGTTATTAATTTTGTATTGTTTGAGTAAATGTATAGCAAGCTCACCACCAGTACCCGGGATGCGCTCCTGTTTTTTTGAATAACGTTTGAAAATAGCTTGAGCCCAAACTTGAGGGCCGTAAATTACCAGGACGATTAAAATAAGCAGGATTATTATATGCATGACTTAACTATATCAACAAAAGAAATCAGGTTTTAAGTTTTAATATCATTGTGCGGATGTGTTTCTTTTGTAAACGATGTCGAACTTTATCCATTTTACGAGCACTGGTAAATGGCCCAATACGAACACGGTGCCAGGTATCGGTTTTGTTTATCGTAACAGTTTGAATCTCGGCATCAACACCTAATAACGCCAAATTCGCTTTGAGTTTATCTGCTTCTGCAAATTGTCTAAATGAACCTGCTTGTAAAACGTATTTGTATTTTTTATTAGCCTTTTTTTGAATTTCTTGTTTTTTTAATTGTTCCAAATCCGGTATAGGAATTTCGACCTCGGGTAATATTTTATAAAAATCAAACCCAATTGTGGGGTTGTCTGATTTATCAGGTAATTTAATATTATTTTTTTTATTGTGTTTAATATTGGCATTAACAACGTCATTTGCAAAATCTTTTACAACTTCATTTAATGGCGGGGTTTGTGCATTTTGAGGGCGATGTTCTTTTATATAGACCAGTAATGCCACAAATAAACCGACGGTTAAACCACCGAGCATCCATGTCCAACCGGGTAGGCTGTGTTTTTCTCTGTTACTGCGAGTCTTTTTTGCGTAATCTTGTGTCATTAATTTATCTTGTCTTTAGTTAATACTTTATTGA
>JBGMQW010000068.1:0-16514 GCA_048060815.1 Thiohalomonadales bacterium
AGTATAAATTAATTTTTATTATTATACAGTCATATTTGTATTCAAATTAAATCTATTTGTAACTATTTTGTATATTTTAAAGTACTAAATTCAAAACCATTAACCGCAGAGGACACAGAGGTACACAGAGTTTTATGGGTAAATGTTCTGCCTCGATTCCACGTATTCCTGAAAAGAAAAGTGTCTTGGCTGTAATATCTTTTAGCTTTTATTTTTATATAGAATTTTTCGAATAAAATAATCACATAGTAATCACAATATCTATTTCCCCGGTTTTACGGATTACGTTAATACCAACATCATTCGGATGGCGTCTGAATGCAATGTCGATTACAGAATTACCAATTCGTAAATTTGTGATCTGTAAGCGCCGTAAGTAATCAGGTAACACTGGATAATGAAATGAAATCTGTGATTCGGTGGCATTAAATGATAAACCCAGGCAGGCCTGTAATATTCCAAAGACGGTACTACTTGCCCAGGCTTGCGGTGAACAGGCAACCGGATACAAAGTTGGGCTTTGATCTTCGATTTGTTCAAAGCCACAAAACAATTCAGGCAACCTGTTTAAATCCATTAAAATCGATGCATTAAACAAACCGGTTAGTATTTGAAGTGCCTGGTCTTTAAAACCATAGCGGGCAAGTCCCATTGCAATCATGGCATTATCATGTGGCCAGATGGAGCCATTATGGTATGACATAGGATTATATCGATTTTCAGTTTTACCAATTGTGCGAACGCCCCAACCTGAAAACAGATTTCCCGATAGTAATGTATCAGCGGTACGTTGAGCATAATCATCATTCGCAATACCACTGTATAATACATGACCAGCATTAGATGAAACTATCTCGCAGGGTTTTTTATTACCATCGAGTGCAATAGCAAATGTGGATAATTTTTCACACCAGAAATCACGATTAAAATTTTTCTTTAATGTTGTAGCTTGTTCTAGTAATTGTTTCGCTACTGATGGTTGTCCAAAAAGTTCCGCGAATTTTGCTGCAAATATTTTTGCTTGATAAACATAACCCTGAACTTCACTTAATGCTATCGGGCCTACTGCATCACTACCGTCTGCGTGAAAAATACTGTCATCAGAATCTTTCCAGCCTTGTTGTACCAGGCCATTCTCACTTTCCATTATATATTCAACGAAACCATCATTATCGCGATCACCATATTCATCTATCCAGTTTATCGCACGTTGTATATTCGGCCAGATACTTTTAATAAAATCTACATCACCGGTTCGATCATAATATTCACCTGCTAATACGATGAACAATGGCGTTGCATCAACAGTACCATAATATAATTTGAATGGTACCTCGCCTAACTCCGCCATTTCACCACTACGCGTTTCATGAAATATTTTTCCGGGTTCTGCATCGATTGCAGGGTTTACTTCAATAGCTTGAGTGTGGGCAAGAAATCCCAGTACACCTTTAGCAATTTCGGGATACAACCATAAATAATGCAACGCAGTTATAATGCCATCCCGACCAAATGCAGTGCTAAACCAGGGAATACCGGCATAAGGATAGGGCCCATATTTCGTAATAGTAATTAACATCCGTAAATCTGCAGCAGAACGATTTATCCAATCGTTAAATTGTTCGTTAGATGAAAAAACATTACCACATAATGCCCCCATTGAGAGCATTGCAGCCTGATTCTCTTTAATTGCGAGGGCATAGGAAATCGAATTCGTTTTTAATTTTTCGGTTTGACAGGAAATAGAAACATAAAACTCTTTTTTTTCATGTGGCGCCAGAGTAACCATAAACTCAGCTTTATTATCTATCACGTTAATATCGTGATTAAATTCAATTCGTGTGTATCGTTTTACCTTATCAAGGCCAAGATAAGCGAGGCAAATCGAACGTTCATTGTTGTCACATGAAAGCATTTTCCCACGTTGTTTTCTGTTAATGCCACGTACTTCAAAAATATCATGGAAGTCTGAGGCAAACTCCAGGCAAACGGTAAAGGTAATATCACTTTTACCAAAATTATGAAATCGTAATAGCTCATACAAGGTATCATGCCATAAAATTTTGGCACGAAAAATATGCAAACTGCCTCGTGAAACGATTAACCGATTATCGTCATACAAATTACCGGTTGTCATATCAACGGCCATCATACTGTTATCTTGCTTGACCGTAGAATTTAATAACATAGGGCGTCTTTTATTTACAGACAATTCATAAAGGGATAAAAATCGTGTGCCCTGATGGTATATTCCCTGTTCACCCAAACCGATGTGTTGAATATCACCATAACGATCGAACAGGCAAAAAGTTTCAGCGTGTTTTAATACCCGGGTTCTATCATCAGCACGTGACGATGAAGCAAGCACATACCAATGTCCATCAATAAGTCGAACATCATCCACAATACTACCTTATTATTTTTTTAAACTGCAATTGACGGTTGAATAAGTGTTTTATTTATTGTCTGTTGATACACTTCTAAATAACTATTTGCCATTTCCTTTGAAGAAAATCTTTTTTCAAATATATAACGACAACATTCACGACTAATGGTTTCAATTTGCTCGACAGCCTCAACAGCTTGTTCGATAGTATTCACAATAAAACCAGTTTCACCATGAATCATGATTTCTGGCACCGAACCTTTTTTAAAGGCAATAACAGGGGTACCACATGCCATTGATTCTATCATTACCAGGCCAAACGGTTCTGGCCATTGAATCGGGAATAGAACTGCAAAGGCATTACCAAGAAATTCATCCTTTTCCAACTCGTTAATTTCGCCTATAAATTCGATTAAAGGATGTGTAAGATGTGGTTTGATGATTGAGTTATAATATTCTTCATCATTCGCATCGATTTTTGCTGCGATACACAGGTGCATTCCTGAAGCAATTGCAATGTTTATTGCTTGTTCAATGCCTTTTTCAGGAGAGATACGACCCAGAAATGCCAGATAATTTCCAGGGTGTTTTTGGAATTTGTAATTTTCCATTGGAACACCGTTATAAACAGTTGCTTGCCAGTTTACCAGTGGCAATGGTAAGCGTTGATTATCTGAAATTGAAACCAGGGGTATATCAGTAAAAGATCGAAAAATGCTTTTTAAGTCAGGTAAGTCGAGCCGTCCGTGCATGGTAGTAATGTGTGGTGTTAACAAGTTACGCGACATTAAAAAATGAATGACATCAATGTGGTAGTGAATAATATCAAATTCATTTGAAATCCGGCTTAATTCTTCCAGCATCAATATATGAAATGCAGTTGGATCAAGGTGAGATGGATTGAGTCGAATCGCTTTATTGACCACGGATTTAAGTTTTGCAGAAGTGATCGAGTCACCACTGGCAAACAAGGTCACGTCATGTCCTTGTTGGACCAGTTCTTCAGTTAAATAGGATACAACACGTTCTGTACCACCATATAAACGTGGTGGGACACTTTCAAGCAGGGGGGCAACTTGAGCAATTTTCATCGTAGTTAAAACCTCCAAAGTATAAAAACCGAGGTTTCACGAAACTGCAGATACACAAAGTATCAACGTGATTCCGTTAAATTTTCATGTGAATATTGTGGAAATAAAAATAGAGAGTAAACGCGTGAAATACACGATCACTGTCTATTAATGCACTGTAGAAAAATATGTTACTAATTATTAGTTTAGACTATATTGTAGAATAAGTTGTGAAGTGAATAGCATAACTAAAATATATTTATACGTGCCCAAAATTGAGTATAACTATAATTTAACTGTTTCTTTAAACAAATGCTGGTTCAGTAAGAACCAGCATTTGATAAAAATTTACCAACTGACGCTGCCATTAATAGTTGCAGGCATCGTTGCAATGTTTGTAACATTAGGTCGATTTGCTGCAGTACTCTTATCAACAGGTAAATTGGTATTGGTAAAAGTTAGTGTTCTATTATTTAAATCCAGACTCACTGACGTACAAGGGGTAAGCGAGCAATCTCGTAAAAAAAGATAATCTTCAGTAATAGCTGCACCTGAACCGGTATTGAAATAGCTATAACTAATTGCTGCAATAGTATTATTTAATGGGTTAAGAATAATGGCTAATCCGTGTGAATCATAAAAAGTTGGATTAACAGGATCCTGATTATTAGTAATCGAAAGTGTATAGGTAGTATCAGTTAAATCAATCACTTTTAAAGGCGTAAAAGTGTAGTTAAATATTTCAACACCGACTGTAAAAAAGCCAGTTACAGTCGTGTTAGCTTTTATATTACCGGTTACAACGCCACTTCCACCATTAGAATCGGTCCAGTTACCGGTGATTGTACCATTGCTAATGGTGATCATAAAACTCACACCAATCCCGGCAGTACCCGAGATTAATGTTGATGAACCTGATGTATCAACAGTTCCACTTAAAGGTATGGTTGTAACTGGAAGTGTTGTGGTAATTGCAGTTCCGGTTACATTTCCACTAGCGTCAATAATTATTTCCCAGGTACCCGTTTCTGTACCGGTAAATTGACCCGTGTAAGTGCCTTGATAATCTGAAATTTTATTACCGGTATTGTTATTAGTGTTATTTCCATCACCGCCACCACATGAAGTTAAAAATAACGCGAATAATAAAGTGAATATTAAATTTCTTTTGTTTGTCCAATTTGACATATCGATCTCCTATCTGGTTTTACTGTTTATTACATCCACTTAATGACAACCCAGACCTGAATCGGGTTACAGTTATTTAAAATAAAAGTGATTTAAATAATTAAGGTATAAAATTCAATGATTTACTATGATTAATGTTATATAATTTAGGTTACATCAACTAACTCCGGTGATTTAAAATAGACGGTTATATTCTTTAAAATTTAATTTATTAGCCAATTTACGGCTTCAGTAAATACAGAATTTGTTGCATTACTGGAATTACTGTGACATTTATTTACTTTTTTAATAGAACCGGTGTATTCATTGTAAACCAGATTTTCTTTACCGAGTGTGCTGAATAAATCAGAAACTTGCTGGGCAGATTCCACTGGAATTTTTGTATCATCAGTTCCGTGTGCGATGTAAATTGGAAAGTCAATTTTAGACAAAGTATCACTTAAGCGAACATCAACAACTGAGGCCCACCACTTAAAAGTGATGTTAGTTGCTAGTTCAGATTTAGAAGTTGATTTTGATATTTTATCATTAAAAAATTGTTTCGCATTTTGTTGCATTTCATCAATTTGCACAGCACTTTTACCCTCAGCCTGCATTGATTTTGCTAAAGATGCTATCCAGGCCTCAGACATCGTCATACCACCACCAAAACTTAATATAGCTAATTTTGTGGTTTCAGGTGTATTCGCAGCGAGTAACCCAGCAATTAAACCACCCTCCGCTTCACCGATGATATACAGTTTTTTATCCCACCAGTCTGCAGTTTTTCGCAAATGCGTAATTACTTTTTGGTAATCGGAAATACGTTGATCAATTGAGCTGTTTGATAAAAAAGATTCACTACACATGCCATGCTTTTTCTGGACATCAGACTCGCCGGTTTTCTCAACATATAATTTAGCGATGGTACTATTAATTGATTTGGTTAATTCAAAAAATTGTGTGGCAGATGATTTACATTTTGAATCTTGTATATACAACAAAATACTTTGTGAACTACTGTTTGATTTTACCAGTTGTGATTTAATCGGGCTATTGTTATCACGTAAAATACTGAACTGCTCAATGTTAGCGGCATTAGCAAAACTGCTTGAAAACGTAAATAGTAAAAATGTAACAAGTAATGTTTTATTGATTATAGTCATAATGAATTCTGCCCGGTTTGTGTTCTTTAGAAGTGCCTTAGGTCTAGTTTACAGTAAATACTGTTTTGTACCATATCGGAGTTTCATTCTCGATGAAAACTGTGAAATGCATCTGAAATTAGAGTTACTTTTTAGTTATTCCGCATTTTATGTAAACTTAAAAATCGATAATACTAGTATAAAATGAAGGTGTTTTAATACGGAAAATCCCTATTTTTGTGCAAAAAATATATTTACATGCGAGCATAAATTTCAAGGTATTTATGCTGAATGATCTATTAATGCTTACACTTTGTTGATTTAGCGCGGAATATTTTGATTAGTAAAATTAGCAGTAATAACAAATATAAAGAACCATCAAAATTAGCGTCTGGATTATAGCTACAACCGCCACCACCGCCACCCAGTGTCGTGTTGTTGCCAGTTGGGTTTACAGGAACTGATACAACTTTAGCTGTTACATTAATAGTTACAGTGTCTTCGGCAATAAATTTTTCAGAATTAGAAAAAAGTAATTTAAATTCCAAAGTTTCATTTTTTCCATCAGCAGGTTTTGGTGCGATAAATATTGGATCGAAAAGAGTATTATCCGATAATGTAACTGCGGTTCCAGAGATTTGTGTCCATTGGTAAGTAACATCACCGGTCACTGTAGTTGTTGATCGTGATGCATCCAGAGAAACTTGATCCGCTTCAGTTACAGATTGGCTATCACCTGCATTTGCAACTGGTACTTTAATATCGATGTAGTTATATTTAATAAAACCACTTAATGCAGGAACATTCTGGTCACACTGTTGTAAGAAATCGATTTTTAAATTTTTAATTTCATTGTTTAAATCTCTATTTATCTGGATAACATCAAAGTTACCACTAACACTACTACAGGCACGTTTGGAATTTTTTACGTGCAACACAGCTGTTGTGGCACTGGTGTTTGGTATAAGGCGACTGGCATTAGGATATGAGCCTTGCTCCAATATAAGCCCTGATTGAATTCCAAAATCAGTACGCCAGCCAAGACCATTATTTATTTGAATGAGGGCGGTATCCGTACTTGGGCTATTTATAACAAAAATGGCATCATCGATGTCGGCAAATAATTTTTTACCATCATTTATATAGTCTCCGGCCTCACTTTCAATAAAGAAACTTGTTTGAGCTGCACTTTTACTCGTTACAAAAATTGTAACTTGATCTTTAGCGGTGACGTTGTTTGAATTTGTTATTGTCAATTCAAAGATTAAATAGTCACCGTCCAGTTTAATAAACGGTAATACAAAATCAGCTGAGGTGCTGGTAGAATTGTTTAAGCTTACAACAGGGCCGGAGATTTGTTGCCATGAATATTGGTTTATGGTGGCACTATCGCCAGCAGATGAATTTAAAGCGTTTAATACTATTTTATTACTATTAAAATTAACTGGAGTGCTTGTTAAATCAATTATATTCGCTTCAATCACATTTTGATCAGCGCCTGCAATTGCGATTGGTTGTGTTGTTTTTAATATCAAATTACTGTTGTGTCTTATTGCGCCTGATATTGTAGTGATGTTATTGGTATTATCAGTACAGTTTTGAACAAAATCGATTGCGAGTTGTAGTATATAACCACTATTGTCATAAACCGCTTCTAATACATCAAACCTGCCCGTTAAGCTGGTGCATTGTAGTGTACCAATTAATATAATCATCCCGGGTTTCGTGGCCGACTTAACACTTTGCGGATATCCTGCTGGAATACCAGCATCTTCATAATTTGTAACATCTAATTTGGTATCAAACGGTGCAATAAATTCGGCCGACCAGGCTAATCCGGGTGTTACGTTTGATACGGTTATTTGAATCGAATTGTTGGTTTGTACTGTGGTCGAAACATTTGAAGCGATACTTGTGATTGTTTGTGCGACACCATTAGTCATGGTATAGAGTTGTGTATTAGCAAACACAGGTGAACTAAAAAAAATCAATAAAAATACAAAAACGGAAAAAAGTAAGTTATTGAATTTATTGTACTTCCATGTACCAAGCATATCTTTACCTAAAACTTTTAATAATTAACACTGTAACCGGCTATCCTTAAGCTTATGCTAATATAGCAGCTTGTTATTACCACTACAATTAATATTGTTAAGTGAAGCTATAAAACTAACTCTTTGATAGTTATGTAAAAAACAGTTTTATGATTATGTTTAATCGAGAGTTTAAAGCTTAAAATTTGATTGGTTTGGTTCTAAATGTATATAGTAATTTCATATTTTATGATTACCACTGAATAGCGTTGAAAATCAGTTATACTGTCTGATTCAGGAAACCAGAAAACAAAATCACTAGTCGCTAGGGTTTTATAGATACTGCCCAAATTCATTGCTTGGTGTACAATAGTAAACTCGGTAAATCGTTTTGCAGTTTTATATAAGGGTATAAGGAGTGAGCTATTGGAACAATATCGTGGGACAACTATTTTATCCGTACGCCGAGGTAATTGTGTGGTGATTGGCGGTGATGGTCAGGTCACGTTGGGCAATACAGTAATGAAAGGTAATGCCCGGAAAGTTCGTCGCCTGTACCATGATCAAGTTATTGCAGGATTTGCGGGTGGCACAGCTGATGCATTTACCTTGTTTGAACGTTTTGAAGCAAAGTTAGAAAAACATTCAGGTCACCTGGTTCGCTCAGCAGTGGAATTAGCTAAAGACTGGCGTACCGACAAAATGCTGCGACGATTAGAAGCTTTGTTAGCTGTAGCTGATACCGAAGCCTCATTAATTATTTCCGGTAATGGTGATGTTATTGAACCGGAAGAAGGTTTAATGGCGATTGGTTCCGGTGGCCCGTTTGCCCAGGCGGCGGCTAGTGCTCTGCTTGACAATACCGAACTCAGTGCACAAGAAGTTGTTGAAAAAGGGCTGAGTATTGCTGCAGATATTTGTATTTACACCAACCATAATCGTGTAATCGAAGAATTGAATTATTAAGTAATAAGGATTTAAGGAATGACACAATTAACCCCTCGTGAAATCGTTTCCGAACTTGATAAACACATTATCGGACAAGAAGATGCTAAACGTGCTGTTGCAATAGCACTCAGAAATCGCTGGCGTCGTGGTTGTGTTGATGAATCGTTACGTAATGAAATTACACCAAAAAATATATTAATGATTGGGCCAACGGGTGTTGGTAAAACCGAAATAGCCCGTCGTTTAGCAAAATTAGCGAATGCACCATTTTTAAAAGTTGAAGCAACAAAATTTACCGAGGTAGGTTATGTCGGTCGTGATGTTGAATCAATCGTACGTGATTTAGTAGAAACATCAATTAAACTGACACGTGAAGTTGAAATGGCTAAAGTTAAAAGACGTGCAGAAGATGCCGCCGAGGAAAAAGTTCTTAATATTTTATTACCGTCAGTTCGTAAATTTGATTTTAATACTGATGAAATTGAAGAAAATGCAGAAGAAGAAAGTAATACACGTCAAAAGTTTCGAAAAAAGTTACGTGAAGGTAAGCTGGATGATACCGAAATCGAACTGGAATTAAATGCACCGATGGTCGGAGTAGAAATAATGGCACCTCCAGGTATGGAAGAAATGACGAGTCAGTTACAAGGCATGTTTCAAAATATCGGTGGCGGTAAAAAAACCAAACGAACTTTACCAATCAAAAAAGCACTAAAATTATTAGCTCACGAAGAAGCCGCAAAATTAATTAATGAAGAAGATATAAAAGCCCGTGCGGTTAGTAATGTTGAAGAAAATGGCATTGTGTTTTTAGATGAAATGGACAAAATTACTTCACGCTCAAATACCAGTGGTGCGGATGTTTCCCGTGAAGGTGTGCAGCGTGATTTATTACCATTAGTTGAAGGTTGTTCAGTTTCGACAAAATACGGAGTGGTTAAAACAGATCATATTTTATTTATTGCCTCAGGCGCATTTCATCTAGCAAAACCATCCGATCTTATTCCTGAATTACAGGGTCGTTTTCCTATTCGGGTTGAATTAAAAGCATTAAGCACCGGGGATTTTATCAGGATCTTAACCGAACCAGATGCATCACTCACAACACAATATACCGCGTTATTAGATACTGAAGCAGTGACCTTAAAATTTAAGAAAGATGGAATCAAGCGTATTGCCGAAGTTGCATTTGAAGTCAATGAGCGTACCGAAAATATAGGGGCGCGTCGTTTACACACCGTAATGGAGCGTATGCTGGATGAAGTTTCATTCATGGCATCAGATATGTCAGATGAAACAGTCACGGTAGATGCGAAATACGTCGATGATCGCTTAACCGATCTGGTTCAAGATGAAGATTTAAGTCGTTATATTTTATAATCTTTAAAGGGGTCGGAGCCCTTAAATGCCCGATCATTTAAAACATTAGCAAGGCCAGTATTTAAGGGCTCCGACCCCTTTAAAATAGTAAACATACAGGAAAAAGCAAACATGTCTGATTCACCAAAACCTACCGAGATTAATTTACATAAAAAATCGCGTATTTTAGAAATAGAATTTAATGATGGTAATACGTTTCAATTACCAGTGGAATTTTTACGTGTTTATTCGCCATCGGCTGAAGTTGCCGGTCATGGACCGGGTCAGGAAGTATTACAAATCGGTAAACAAGATGTGAATATTGAAAAAATTGAACAAGTGGGTAATTATGCAATACAGATATTTTTTGATGATAATCACAATACCGGAATCTATGCCTGGACTACCTTATATGAATACGGTTCAAATTTCACCGAAATGTGGCAAAAGTACCTGGATCGCTTAAAAGATGCTGGGCATAAAAGAGTTGAACCAGCAGTGAATTAATGGCTATTATTATATAGTAGTTTTCAAAAAATCTATGGACAATCAAGTGACAGACGAAAATACCCATTTTGGATATTCATCAGTAAAAACTGAAGCAAAAGCCGATAAAGTTGCTGAAGTCTTTCATTCTGTCGCCAGTAAATATGACATTATGAATGATTTAATGTCGATGGGCGTACATCGTTTATGGAAGCGTTTCACTATTGAGCGTAGTGCGGTTCGATCTGGCCAACGAGTATTGGATATTGCCGGTGGCACCGGTGATTTAGCCGCAAAATTTTCACGCCTGGTTGGTGCTACCGGTGAAGTCATTCTGGCTGACATTAATGATTCTATGTTAAAAGTGGGCCGAACACGTTTAGTCAATAAAGGGATTGTGGGTAATATCAATTACGTGCAAGCAAATGCCGAGTGTCTGCCTTTTCCCGATAATTATTTCGATTGCATTACCATCGCGTTTGGGCTTCGAAACGTCACCGATAAAGATCAGGCACTGCGATCCATGTTTCGGATTATTAAACCCGGTGGACGTGTAATGGTATTGGAGTTTTCAAAACCAACAACTAAAGGCCTGAATTATATTTATGACAAATACTCATTTAACTTACTACCTAAAATGGGAAAATTAATTGCAAATGATGCTGAAAGCTATCAATACCTCGCTGAATCCATTCGCATGCACCCGGATCAAGAAACATTAAAAGGCATGATGGAAGATGCCGGACTTGAACGTTGTTCATATTATAATCTCACTGGTGGTGTTGTGGCATTGCACATTGGCTATAAATTGTGACAGCGTTAGCTCAATCCAGGCGTTTAAATGCTAGTCAGCTGGTATTTGCCGGGTTTTGGCGACGATTATTTGCAACCTTAATTGACTTTGTGTTGCTTCTTACCTTATTACTACCAGTGTATCTTCTTGTCCAGGGATTACCTTTAACAATGTCATTTATTGCTAATCATTGGTTTTTTAATCTAAGCTGGTTTTTAAGTTTAATCGTGTTTTGGTTCGCAACGGGTGCAACTCCCGGGAAGCGTTTACTCAATTGTAAAGTCGTTAAAATTAATAACGACAATAGTGTATCCGATTTAAATTTACGGACATCGGTATTACGTGCTCTGGGTTATATTGTTTCAGCGATACCTGTTTATTTAGGTTTCGCCTGGATCGCCTTTGATAAGAAAAAACGTGCTTTTCATGACATGATGTTAAATACGGCTGTGATCATCGATGAAGAAAATTATGAGGAGATTCCACTGCAGTCTTTAATGGCATTATTTCCAAAATGAGCTTTATGAAAATTGAAGCACAACAAGCTTTTTATGCCGTGCTCGAACAGGCAATCAACCGTTATTTAGAACTGGATCCCGATTACACACAAAAACTGGCACCCTTATATGGTTCAATAATAGAAATTGAGTTACAGGGACTGGGTATACGACTATATTGTCGAACTGATAATAAGGGTATTATCTGTCAGGGACAGCTCGAAGGTGAGCCAGATTGTGTCATCAAAGGTACGCCAATAAGCTTACTGAAAATGACCCTTGCGGATAAAGAATCTCAAACCCGGGGATTATTTTCTGGTGATGTCGAAATTACCGGTGATATCCAATTGGGTCAAAAAATGAAACGGGTACTGGACAGTATTGAAATTGATTGGGAAGAGCATTTATCGCATATCACGGGTGATATCATTGCATACCGTGTTGGCCAGGCTGTAAAACAGGGTGTTGGATGGTTTCAGGAAAGCACGCAGTTAATGCGTGAAAATTTACGGGAATATTTTATTTATGAGTCCGAAGATCTACCCCAAACTGTTGATGTAAATAACTTTATAAAACAAGTAGACACTTTACGGGATGATGTTGCCCGTACAGAAGCGCGATTACAGAAAATATTTCATATTTTAGAGAATAATTCCGTTAAATAATAAAATACCCTTTTTAGTAATTTACAATTGCCTCAATAATCAGGACAATACCAACCCTGATCATTTATAATCAAATATTAAGCCAAAGCCATATATAACATCATGAGCGATATTCCAGATTTTACACAAGATGAATTAAAAATAATAAAAGACACGTTAACTGAGCGGTTTGGGCATGATGTCGAAACTCACCTGGTGGAAACCGAAGTACGACTGTATAAAGGTGATCGGGAATTAACCGAGGTTCCTGCGGTGTACTGGGAAGAAAATGAATGTAATTTCATTATTATGAAGAAAGGTAAAAATCGTTTTCATAATCAGTTTTTTTATAGCGTTAATAAACAATACGGCACTGGTATCGAAGAGTATGATGATATCCATAAATGTACCGTTACCTTACTACAGGTTCAGGCCGATCATGAACTTAAAGAAGGCTTGAATGAAAAATAACAAATTTAACACATTTTATAATATAAAACCTCGAGAGGGAGAAAAACATGGCCACTAAGAAAAAAGCCAAGAAAAAAGTAGCAAAAAAGAAAGTAGCGAAGAAAAAAGTAGCTAAAAAGAAAGTAGCTAAAAAGAAAGTGGCCAAGAAAAAAGTAACAAAAAAGAAAGTTGGTAAGAAAAAAACAGCCAAAAAGAAATCAAAAAAACCGGCACCTAAAAATGCATTTTATGCACAATCTGGTGGAGTGACTGCAGTTATTAATGCCAGTGCTTGCGGTCTGATTGAAACTGCACGTAAGAATGGCAATAAAATTGGAAAAGTTTATGCGGGACGAAATGGTATAATAGGCGCATTACTCGAAGAGTTAATTGATACTTCTAAAGAATCTGCATCTGATATTGCAGGTTTACGTTATACACCATCTGGCGCATTTGGATCATGTCGATTCAAACTGAAAAGTCTGGAAGAAAATCGTCGCGAATATGAACGATTAATTGAAGTCTTTAAAGCGCATAATATTGGTTTCTTCTTCTATAACGGTGGTGGTGATTCTGCTGATACCTGTTATAAAATCTCACAGTTATCTGAAGAAATGGGTTATCCAATTCAAGCGATCCACGTTCCAAAAACAGTTGATAATGATTTACCCATTACCGATGTCTGCCCCGGTTTTGGTTCAGTTGCAAAATACATCGCAATTTCAACCCGTGAAGCAAGTTTTGATGTCGCCTCGATGTGTAAAACATCAACCAAAGTTTTTGTGCTTGAAGTGATGGGTCGTCATGCTGGCTGGATAGCCGCCGCAGGTGGATTAGCTGCAGATGAAAATAATGATATCCCTGTGGTAATTTTATTCCCTGAAATTGAATTCAATCAGGAAAAATTTCTGGAAAATGTTGATCAGAAAGTTAAAAAACACGGTTACTGTACCGTCGTTGTTTCTGAAGGAACACATTGGCCGGATGGACGGTTCCTGGCTGAAACAGGTTTAAAAGATGCTTTTGGTCATAGTCAATTAGGTGGTTGTGCACCCGTTGTGGCTCAAATGATTCAGGAAAATCTGGGTCATAAATATCATTGGGGTGTTGCTGATTATATGCAACGTGCTGCACGCCATATCGCTTCAAAAACTGACGTAGAACAAGCCTATGCTATGGGTAAAGCCGCGGTTTTATTTGCGATTAAAGGTGATAACGCAATTATGCCGACTATTGTGCGTAAATCGAATAAACCGTATAAATGGACTGTTGGTAAAGCCGATCTCGCTAAAGTTGCGAATGTTGAAAAAATGATGCCGGAAAATTTTATCAGCAATGATGGTTTTGGTATTACTAAAGCATGTCGTGATTATTTAGTACCACTTATTAAAGGTGAAGATTATCCGCCTTATAAAGATGGAATGCCAAAATACGTTACTTTGAAAAAAATAGCCGTAGAGAAAAAACTTAAAGATGATTTTGAGCTTTAAGTTTAGATATCTTGTATAGTAATAGATATTTATGATAAACCGCACGAGCACATGGATGTGCGAAGGTAGAATAATGCAGGAGCAATTATCGAGAGGACGCAGAGAATTTAATTATATAAATTGTTAGTTTTTATTTATTTCTCTGCGAACCTCTGCGGTTAAAGGTTTTTAAATTATCTTAAAATTATGACACTGGATAAAGCACGAGAATACATGGCAGTTCAAGCCGAAATAGCCGGTGGTTATAACCGCAATGGCGCCAAAATGATTTTATTTGATGTACAAAAAAATCATGGACAGGCTGGTGTGGATACACTCATACGAGAGTATAACTTAGAAGAAATTTTCGGTTTTAAAACCGGTACGGAATTTGTTTTGTAAATATGTTAAAAGCCATTCAAAATTTTTTTGATTCACAATTAACAACCGAATCTGAAGTTGATGTTGAACATCAGCTAAAACTTGCTACTACCGCTTTATTAATTGAAATGATGTTGCAAGACAGCGATGTTGCAGAGCAAGAGATAATTACAGTTAAAGATTCCATACGTGAGACATTTGATCTGACGGATGAGGAAAGCCAGGTTTTATTTGAATTGGCTGAAAAAGAGCAACGCAATGCAACCGACTATTACCAGTTTACCAGCTTAATAGCAAAAAATTACACTAAAGAACAAAAATTACAAGTAATTGAAAATTTATGGAAGATAGCTTATGCCGATGGTCGATTGGATAGTCTGGAAGAACATATGTTAAGAAGAATATCCGATTTAATTTATGTATCACATTCTGATTTTATTCGAATCAAGCTTAAAATATTAGAAAGCTAAAATCGAAAACCCAGCCCCGTTGTTATCGACGTTACCTCACCGCTGAGTACATCCTTATATACCTGATATTCAACGCGCACGGTTAGTTTTTTACCAACATTGTATTGCATACCGAAAGCATAGGTTATATCCGTGCCCTTATTATTAATTGGTGGTTTAGCATTAATTTCACCGGTTGCACTCCATGAAAAAATACCAAGTTTTGCAAATAGTTCAAAGTTACTTATAACGGGTAAAAATGCTATCACAGAACCTGCAATACCCGATGCGCTAACCGATCCGTTGTTTTTACCGGAAATATCAAATCTGGCTAAACGATTATAAGAACCTTCAAAACCTAAATATTTATTATGAATTCCGCCATAGAATTTATAAAAAAATCCTGGATCATAACCTTCAAGATCGATACTGGATTGCCCCATCGATATTCCGACATATTCATTTGCAGAAACATTATTTAAGCAACTCAATAATAAAAATGAAATTAGTGTGAATTTAGTACTTTTCAAGATCAATCCTGGATAGTGTTATTAAATATAATGTTGTTATTAATTAAAGTTTGGTCTTAATATATACTCGTCAGGTTACTATTGTAACTCTAATTCGAATAAAAAGTAATCGAATGAAAAGAATGCTTAATTACATAATAATAATTTTAATATTCGTCATTGTGACTGTTTTTATAATTCAGTTCATCGGTTTACTGAAAGGAGAGCGACCTGAGATTTTAGGTATTCACAATAATCAATTACGGGCTTGTCCAGAAAAATCAAATTGTGTGTCATCATATTCATCATATTCATCAAATTTGAAGTTTAACATTGAACCCTTGCCCTATTTTTCTACGGCAGAAAATTCGATAACTAAAATACAGAAAACACTTTTAGGGATTAAGGGAATAACAATAATTACACAAGATAAAGATTATATCTATGCAGAATGTAAATCATTCTTTTTAGGATTTGTGGACGACCTGGAGGTATATTGTGATGAATCAAAACAACGCTGTTTTGTTCGATCTGCATCACGTCTGGGTTATTCTGATTTTGGTGTTAACAGAAAAAGAATTGAAAAAATTCGAAAGTTAATACAAAAATAATGTAACTACTCAGCGTAACTTGAAAAAAGTAAAAGAGTGAGGATTTGGAATCGGAATAGCCCTATCAAGACCGTGTGCCGCAGGACGCGGCACTCGAGCATGCCATGGATGGCAATC
>JBGMQW010000069.1:0-16477 GCA_048060815.1 Thiohalomonadales bacterium
ATTGTTTGTTTGATAGTTTTGGATCTAAAGGAATATCAAACAAAGACCTATCTTCACTCAACACTAAAAACATTCAAATACAATTTTATAATCGAATTAAATATTATAAATTATTAAAAAATTTATTTCGTGACCACCGTAAATTATATATTATAGATCGAAATCATGTCTTTATTGGCGGTGCTGGTTTAAGCGACCACTTTGACTCGAATAATCAACAAGCATGGCATGATATTATGCTATCGATAAAAGGAGAAGTCACCCAGGACTGGTTTTTATTATTTCAAAAAAACTGGACTAAATCAAATAAATTGGCATTAGAAAATTTTGTTAATGGAGATAACATTTCAGCAGCTAATACTACATTAAACCAGACTGGAAAAGTTATTTCATTAACAGTTCCACATAAACAAGAAATAAAAAAATATCTGTTACGTGAAATACACAAAAGCAAAGAGACAGTCTGGTTAACTACTCCCTATTTTATTCCATCCAGAAAATTACGCCGTTCACTTATCCGTGCAGCCCAACGGGGTGTTGATGTTAAACTATTATTACCTGGTAAAATAACGGATCATCCTGCAGTTAGAATAATAGGGCAACGTTATTATGCTCAGTTATTGCGCAATGGGGTTCAAATATTTGAATTTTCATTACATTTTTCACATGCCAAAGTTTTACTCTGTGATCAATGGAGTACTACGGGCTCAAGTAACTTTGACAGATGGAATTTCAAATGGAATTTAGAAGCCAATCAAGCAATTTCAGATTCAGATTTTTCTCGAACAATAAAACATTGGTTCGAACAGGAACTTAAAAAATGTGATGCAATAAGTTATGAGTTATGGCGTAACCGATCAAAATGGCAACATAGCAAAGAATGGTTTTGGGGAATTATTATTAAAATGCTTGAAAAGCTAAAACGCCCAAAAAATTAAACTACTTTAACTTGCTTTTTTCTGTATAAAGTCTATTTAATATTAATACGATATAAACCTAAATTCCGCAAATGTCCGCTTTATGCAGGTATTAAATATCGAAATATTAACGACATAGAGTAAATAGACTTTATACAAAACATTCAACTGTGGAAATCAGGTTACTAATTTAATATGCTACTTACATGAAAAATATTATATTAATTTCTATTTTAATTACTCTAATTGCATGCAGCGAAAATACAGATGAGTCTGCCCCACCCCCTGAAAATGACCATATATGGAAAACTCAGACTGATGCATTACAGCAAACTAAAGATTTAGCTGATAAACTCAATGAAGAGTTTAAGAAAAAGCAACAACAAATGCAGGACGCGCAGCAAGAATAATTATTAAATAGTTAAAAATTTAAAACTCTTTGATAATTGAAACCATCGCACTAATTAGAATATCCAGTTCTTCATTAGTAATAATATACGGTGGCATAATATAAACCAGTTTCCCAAAAGGGCGAATCCAGACACCTGCAGCTACAAATGCTTGTGTCATTTTTTTCATGTCAACTGCATGTAACATTTCTACGACACCAATAACACCTAAAACACGCACATCTTTTACATTTTTAAAATCCAGGCAAATAGCCAGACCGACGGTTAATTTTTTTTCAATTCGTATTATTTCTTGCTGCCAATCTGATTTAATTAATAATTGAATGCTTGTTAATGCTGCAGTACAAGCAAGTGGATTAGCCATGAAAGTTGGACCATGCATAAACACACCGGGATCACCTGCATCTATTGTTGCTGCAAGCTCTTTCGATGCCAATGTTGCAGCTAATGTTAAATAACCACCCGTTAGTGCCTTTCCAATGCACATTATGTCAGGTGATATACCGGCATGTTCACATGCAAATAATTTCCCGGTACGACCAAAACCAGTCGCAATTTCATCCAAAATTAATAACACACCATACTGATCGCATAATTCTCTGGCTTTTTCCAAATAATCTGCAGAATAAAACCACATACCCCCTGCCCCTTGTACAATCGGCTCCATAATTAAAGCGGCGGTATGATCAGCGTGTTTAATAAAAACTTGTTCGAATGATTCAAAATCGTTGGGACTACATTTTTGACCAAATTGGCTCCTGGGTTGTTTTATAAAGATTTGATTGGATATTACACCTTCATATAATTGGTGCATTCCCGTTTCTGGATCACTAACCGACATTGCAGCAAAAGTGTCTCCGTGATATCCCGAACGCAGTGACATAAATTTTTTTCGTTTAGTTTGTCCTTTTGTAGACCAGTATTGAAGTGCCATTTTCAAAGAAACTTCAATGGCTACTGAACCGGAGTCTGAATAAAATACGGACTGTAAATTTTGTGGTGTTATATCTATCAGTAATTTAGTTAATTCTATTGCGGGATCATGTGTAAACCCACCAAACATGATATGCGACACTTTTTGTATTTGCTCCTGTATCGCATTATTTATAACAGGATTATTATAACCGTGTATAACACACCACCATGATGACATGCCATCAATTAACTCTCGACCATCGTGTAACTTTATTCGAACTCCCTTTGCTGAACTAACCTGGTAAACCGGCAAATCAGAATTCATTGCACTATAAGGATGCCAAATATGATTTTGATCAATACTGTTATTCGTCATGTCATAAATTATTTAGTCGGCATTACAAAATAACCAGGTTTGGTTTGAGTAAACACATGCTTGGTTAAAACATCATAAACATGACCACATTCTTTGCAGTAAACGACATAAAACCAGGCTTCTTTTCTTCGTGATTGTTCATTACTTGCTTTTGATACAATATTGTCCATCCCGATTACCGAACATTCCGGACATTTTGGCTCTGCCATTTTATTATCCTTATTTAATTTATATCATGTTTCCATATTACCATATTTTTAAAATATTAAGATTTCATCTTAATATTCATCTTATAAATCAGACAGATAAATATCTTGATTATCTTATCCCAAGTTCAGATTTGATTACTCTGCAGAGTAGGTTTAAATTTGACTGAATAATTCAAGTTGAAAGTTCTTTAAAAGTTCTCTATACTAATGAGAACGTATGGAGAATTTTATGTTATCAACACGCCAAAAAGATGCTTTTCAATTTATTTGCGACTATATCGCCGAGTACGATCAAGGGCCGCTATTAACTGAAATTGCACAAGGGCTTGGGATACAATCCAAAGGAGTTGTACACCGTTATGTACAGGCTCTGGCTGCTGAAGGACTAATTGATTTACTTCCCGGCCGGCACCGGGGTATTTGCCTGCACCAGGCTAATGAGCCAAATTTACCCTCCGCTCAGACCTTGCCTTTGTTAGGGCATATTGCTGCAGGCAAACCCATTGAAGCTATACCCGGTGCCGATACCGTGGATTTAAGTGAATTCTTTATGGGGCCGAATCGCTTTGTGCTAAAAGTACAAGGAGATTCTATGGTTGATGCCGGTATCCTGGATGGCGATATGGTTGTTATTGAGCAATGTAACAGTGCAAATGATGGCGAGATCGTTGTTGCGTTGATTGATAATGATGAAGCGACATTAAAATATTTACACCACGATAAAGATGGCGATATTTTACTTATTCCCGCTAATACTTCGATGTCGGCAATGCACTACGATGCTGAGCGTATTGCAATACAAGGCGTATTAGTCGGACAAATGCGCAATTACCGTTAGCTTTGAAAAATAATCGTTATTGTCCGGTTCATTGGAAGCGTGCCTTTATTCATATGGATATGGATGCTTTTTTTGCATCCATTGAACAAAATGATTTTCCTGAATTACGGGGCAAACCCATCGCTGTCACTAATGGCGAAGTAGGCACCTGTGTTATCACCAGCTCTTAGGAGGCCCGTCGTTTTGGCGTTAAAACAGGGATGCACCTAAAAGAGGCACAACAACGTTGCCCGCGCCTTATTCAACGTCCTGCTCGGCCAGAACGTTATGCTGCTGTCTCAACAATCATTATGCAGTCCTTACAGGATATCAGTCCTGATATTGAAATTTTTTCAGTCGATGAAGCTTTTATTGACGTTACCCACTGCCAACAACTGCATGGCACAGCAGTCCACATGGCATATCTAACGCGCGATAAAGTAAAACAGGTATCAGGCTTATCCTGTGGCATTGGTGTTAGTGGTGATAAAACCACATCAAAATTTGCTGCCAAATTAAATAAACCCGGTGGCATTACCATTATTCCACCATGGGAAACAAAAAAATATTTGCATGATGTTCCGGTAACCTCGCTATGCGGTATTGCTGATGGCGTTGGTGACTTTCTTGCGGCTCACGGTGTTTATCGCTGCGGTGAAATAACGCGGTTACCCGTTAGTGTATTAGCACGACGTTTTGGCAATATCGGACGTCGCATCTGGTTAATGTGTCAGGGGCTTGATCCGGACAAAGCGCACCTAAGCATAGCAGCACCAAAAACTCTGGGGCATGGAAAAGTAATGCCACCCCGTACTCATGATATAAAAACGATTAAAACATACTTGTTGCACATGAGTGAAAAACTGGCATCAAGATTAAGGCAACATAATTTACAAGCCACAAAATATTTTGTGGGTTTACGACTTGGTCCGGGGTTCTGGCTTGGTGACAAACTGAGGTTAAGTCATGCATCTAATGATGGTAAAGCGATTTATAAATTATGCTTACACGTTCTGGAAACAAAATGGAATAACGATGCTATTGTCCAGGTTCAGATCACTGCACTAGATCCAGCACCCGAACGACAACAACTTGAATTATTCGAGCAATATGATGAAGTTTCAATACAAGTAAACCAGGTAATGGATAAAGTAAATCATATATACGGTGAATTTGCCCTGGCTCCAGCCAGACTTGTTAACCGCTCAAGCATGCCAAATGTCATTGCTCCTGCATGGAAACCCACTGGGCATCGGCAGTCAATTCCGACACCTGCAAAAAAATAAAAAAACTGAATTTAAGTATTTAAAATATTAAAAGGGGTTTCTTTGCGGCCTTTGCGTCTTTGCGGAAAAAATAATTATTTATAAATTTTAGTATTATTACGTCCCGATTCTTTTGCTTGATACAATGCTTTATCGGCATATTCAATCCACTGAGTATGATCTTTTATATCAGCATTAAGTTCAGCAATACCAAGGCTTACAGTAAACGGTATGATGGTTTCTTCAAAATTTATTTGTAGTGCGGAAATTCGTTCTCGAATGCGTTCAGCTAATATAAAAGCATTCTCTGCATTGGTATTAATTAAAATCACAACAAACTCTTCGCCGCCATAACGGCCACAAATATCAGTTGTTCGAGTAGAGTCCAAAAGTGTTTTTGCTGTTACTCGTATTATTTCATCACCTGCAGTGTGGCCATGTACATCATTAACTTTCTTGAAATGATCAATATCAAATATTAAAAGTGAACATACTTCATGTGTGCGTCTATCGCGTTCAAATTCATGAGCTAAACATTCTTCCCAGTAACCACGATTATTTAATTGCGTTAAACGATCAGTTCGACTCAGTGCTTCTAGTTTGAGATTGACGTTTAGTAATTCTAACTGACTAGTGGCTATATCAGTGACGTCATAAATGTTCATTCCAATGTGGTTTATTATACCATCGGCAGACAACAGTGGAATAAAAGTAATATTTTGATACATAAACTCTGCTGTGCCAGTAATAGGACGGTAGTTTTTAAACTCAAACAGGTATGGGCGTTGCTCCCAGGTAGTAAACGAGCGTCCTTTAAGTAACATCACAGATTGAATTTTTCGTTTGAACCAGGATACGGGTATATCTGGAAATAATTCAAAAATATTTTTATTTAATACAACGTGCGGTTTAATGGCACTATGATTTTCCATAAAACCATTCCAAACCTGTATATTAAAATCTTTATCAATAACAACAAGACCAACATCAATTGACTGAAGGACATCCATCATCCAATGAAGTTCACTCATTCCTGTTTGTGAATTTGCCATTGTCATGCCTCAATATACTCAGCGATTTGCTTTAATGATTCAAGAGAATCTTCTGTAAACAATAAAAGTAAGTCGGCATGAATATTACAACCTTCAATTGTAAAGCCCATTTCAATAGTTAATATTTTTTTCCATGTCATGGTATTTTTACTTAATAAGTTTTCAATGTTAATATGTTGACCGAGAACAACAGGGTTACCTTGACTGAAATTTAGATCCAATTGATCTGCTATACCTTTCAGGCATGCGCCGATCATGATGTTTGAAATATCCATTAACATTTCTACTTGAGCAGCTTCATCTACCTGTTCATCATATTTCATTATTTCCGCTATATCGGTATAACTTGAATCATTGAATATTAATAAGGCTTCGCCTGCAATACCGGAGCCAATAAATCCCTGGCAAACAGCTGATAATTTAGCATCTTTATCTATTTCACCAAGTGCCATTCTTAATTCACCAACTTCAAGCATATTGACATTGGGAATTGGCATTTTAATAAAATGACCCAGTAATTTCGCCAACAAATCTGCAGCGCGACCCATAGCCACATTGGCTACCTCGCCAATCATATCCAATTCAGTAACTTCAATATCGCTATCTTTGGTTTTATTGGATGTGGATGTGAAAAGTCCGAATTGTTCAAGCACCTCACAAATTTTTTCTACATTAGTCGGTTTTTTAAGAAATGCAATAGCACCTAAGTCATTAACACGTTTAGTCGCTTCAGCCTGAATATCGCCAGATACTACGATAACAACTGTTTGAAAATTATTAGATTGAATTGATTTCAGAACTTCAAAACCATCCATCACGGGCATATTCAAATCCAGAAAAAGAACATCGCCCTTACCCGAATATAGATGGAAGATAGCATCTGCACCATCAACTGCGAAATTAATGTTTACATCCCATTCAGCAGGCAAAGAACGCGCTAACTGTTTTCTGGCAAAACTGGAATCATCACAAATAAGCACTTCAGTAGTCATTACAAACTCTTAAATTATTTTCGCTGTGTGTTAATACTAATTAAACCTAGGTTTTAATCCAGATCTAAATCCAGAACTGAATATAAAAATTGATTTATTGTAAACCAATCATCAGCATTTAACCTAAATTCCGCAGTTGACCGCTTTGTGGAGCGATATATTCTATGAATTTTAACAACATAGAGTAAATTCAATATTCACCTGTTTGGTGAAGACGCTACACTATGCATAGCAGCCTTAAATGTTCGTCTGGCTATACTAAAAAACTCGCTAAGGACTCGCCATTACCTCATTTTTTAGTTACGCCAGTCGAACATTTAAAACTACTCTGCACAGTGTTCAACTGCGGAATCTAGGTTTAATAGTTATCGGCTTATTAAATAACACCTTTAACCATCTTGAAAACAAGGACAACAATTCTGACATAAAAAAGGCGGGATAAACCCGCCGATTAAGTTCTAAAATGTTAATTTTAATGATATTTTATTCTTGTTATTTTTCATATTATAACTGTAAATTTAAGACCCCAGCTTTTCTTCCCACAACCAGGCATGCTCAATAATTGTCTCGAGTGAGGAAAAGGCCGGCTTCCAGTTTAGTTCTTGTCGTGCTAATGCCGCGTCGGCTACTAATCGTGCCGGATCACCGGATCTACGTGCTGTTATCTTAACTTTAATATTTCGAGTAGTTACCTTCATGGCTGTATCAATTACTTCTTTAACTGAAAAACCATTTCCATTACCCAAGTTATATGCAGAACTGTTTTGAGTCACTTGTAGTGCCTTAATAGCTAATAAATGTGCCTCACAAAGATCACAGATGTGGATATAATCTCGAACACAAGTACCATCAGGGGTATCATAATCTTGACCAAAAATTGAAATAAAGTCTCGTCTACCGGATGCGGCCTGTAGTACCAGAGGAATTAAATGTGACTCGGGTACATGTCGCTCACCAATTCTTGTTTCCGGATCAGCTCCAGCAGCATTAAAGTAACGCAAAGCAACTGATTTCAAACGATAGGCACGATCATAATCAGCCAGCATGTGTTCTACGATTAGTTTTGTACGGCCATAAGGATTTATAGGGCTCATCGGATGCTTCTCATCAATAGGTACGTATTGAGGTTCACCAAAAATTGCAGCAGTTGATGAAAAAATAAAATTCAACACACCATGCTGTACCATTGCATCTAATAAATTTTGTGTATTAGTAACATTGTTAAAATAATATTTAGCAGGTGAAATAATGGATTCACCCACCTCAATAAATGATGCAAAATGCATCACAACATCAAAATTGTTTTCACTGAAAATTTTGTTTAATAAACTAGTATCGGCTAAGTCCCCTTTAATAAAATCGCCACCTAATACTGAATCACGGTAACCACCAGAAAGATTGTCAAAAGTCATTACCTCAACATCGTCTTGTAATAAACGAACCACCATATGCGAACCAATATAACCTGCCCCGCCAACAACCAATACTTTCATATACTCAGACTCCAACTTATGATGACTAAAAAGACTTTAATAATACCTATTAGATAAGAATATACCAATATATGTTGTCTTTTGCAGAAAATACGAATGAATAATTATTATTTTCAGTTCTGTCAGGTAGCACTGATCGACTTTCGTTTAACCTAAATTCCACCGTCTAATCTTACAAAGGTAAAGAAAGTGTTCGGTTTTAAAGTACATTTTACAGGCCATGTGGACAAGGGATTGAACAATTCCTTAAGTAGCTTTTCAATGTCATTAACATTTATTATGTGAGAGGTAATTTGATAAACCACATGTAAAAACTTCTCCAAATGCCACTATCATACCATGTTAGATTCAACAGCTGAAAAAACATAAATATAACTAACATAAGGGGAAATACTTCACGTGCTTGTTTTTGATTACGTTCACTGATAATTAATACAATTAAAATTAAATCAACAAGCCCAAAAGTATACAATTGAACATTATACGGAGCTGACCGGGTATTAATGAGAATACGTGCAACAGCAGGGTCAACCATGGTTAAGGCTGTACTGATCATGTAACGTGCATGATGCATCGGAGATTTACGTTTAATTATAGCCATTACATATGCGAACACAAATATTGCAAGCGTTGAAAGCTGTAAAAATAAAATAAAATTACGTTTAAATAAAATATCAGGATCTCGAATCGTAAGTTGATTATGTGCCAATAAAATTAACCCAATAATAATTAAGGGAACCAATCCATAGGAAAACTTTCCAATTTTTTTGTGCAGCGATCGATTTTTGTTTTTAATTAAGAATGCTTGAGTAATAAGCATAACAAGCCAAAGTAACATTGTAAGTGTATGAAAATGGATATAAACATTAAATCCACTTAAGAATTTAGAGAAATAAGATTGCCAAAATCCAATTATTACCAAAATAAATAAAATAATAAAATAATAGTAACTTTTGTGAAAAATCATTTTAATTCCCTGTAAATAGATTAATTTCCATTAATTGAAGTACTTGTCATATATCGAATTTCATCTTCACAATGGTACGATCTTTTTTAATGTAATGATGATATAACGCAGCTAATACGTGACCTGCAATTAAAAGCCATACAAGCCAGGCACCAAATACATTTTTATGAACAAAATCAATAGGACGTTCAAATTCCTTAAAGGTAAGACCCATCCAGTCATTTACAGTAACAAGATATAACTGTGTGGTTTCGAATTTCGGAATTTCGAACATCAAGAAATAATCAGTATTTGTTCCTGTAGCAATATAACCAGTTACGGTCATAATTATCATAACTGCATATAATGTATAATGCCCACTCTTCGCCGCTAAATGTTCAATATCTGTTCCTGGTTCATGATCAGGCAGTCGATTCATTATTCGCCAAAAAATACGAAGAACCACAATAACCGCTATTGTTAAGCCAATAGAGAGATGTAATTGAAGTGCGATCCAATTTTCAGGTGTTTTAACTTCAGTAAACCATCGTCGAAAATAAACTGAAACATAAGATCCTAAAAAAAGTAATGCCGTTACCCAATGGAGCAATTTTGCTAATGAACCATAGGATTCAGCAGTGTTTTTAATCGCCATGAACATTCCATGTTTTGTTAATTAATACAGCTTTTATCATATCCAAATTTTGTTCAAACTCTCTATAGCTTATTTAATTCTATAGTATATATTATTTGTTTGATAATAGGTGGTATCATTATCGCTAATGCTAACCACAAACAATAAAGCACCATTCGTTTCTCAGCGTAAATTATACTTATAAAACACCACGTCGTTCCTGATCTAACTCAATTGAATCAAAAAGGGCTTGAAAATTTCCTTCACCGAATCCTTTATTACCTTTACGTTGGATATATTCAAAGAAAATTGGACCAATACTATTTTTAGTAAAAATCTGCAGCAGGTATCCTCCACCCTGTGCTTCACCACCATCGACAAGAATTCGATCTTTTTTTAATTTTTCAACATTTTCGCCATGTCCTGGAAGACGACTTTCAATCAAATCATAATAAGTATCTGGAGTATCTTGAAATGAAATTCCATTTGCAGATAACTTGTCAACAGTTTTATAAATATCTGTGCTTGTTAAAGCGATATGTTGAATACCCTCACCATTATACTCACGAATAAATTCTGCTATTTGCGATTTATCATCCTTAGTTTCATTTAGTGGTATAATAATTTTACCACAACGGCTTGCAACAACTTGACTGAACAAACCGGTCTTTTTACCTTCAATATGAAAAGATCGAATGCGTTTAAAACCAAAGATATTTTCATAGAATTGACTCATTGGCTCAACGTTACCAAGATTAAGGTTGTGCGTTAAATGATCAACTCTTTGCAAGCAGGTTTCACCAACAGTATTTGGATCGGGTTTGGTAAAATTGAGCATCGAAAATAAGGTATTTTCAGCCGCTTCGTCAACCAGGTAAATAAGAGATTTTCCGACACCCTTGATTGCAGGAATAGCATAGTCAGTTTGATCAGCAGGCTCCGCGCCGAGTTCTAAAGCAAGCTTGTAAGCCTGCTCTCCATCAGCTACCTTAAATCCCATTGCGCTGGCACCACGACCATGAACGGATCTAAAAACCTCAGTATTACCACCATTACCCGGGTTTGATATAAAACGAATATCTTCCTGATAATATAAAGATAAACGGTTTAAGTCATCTCCACCACCTCTTTTGAGGCCCATTTGTTCAAACAAGTCCGTTAACAACTTGGGTTTACTTCCAGAAAATTCTAAAAATGACAACCCTGAAACTTCAACAAAACTTTCACTTGTATTCATAATAACCTCATTAGATCACTTTGTTATAAAAAGCACTTTCTCATCTATGACAAAATTTTGACAATATTTATCAAAATATTCTTCTTACGACGAAATAAAAATTAATATAATATTTTTTTCATTCCATATTCTTCAACAATATATTCGCCATTTTTTCCACTTGACCGTGTTCTAATATTTCAAGATGGTCGCCATTAATCTCATGAATCTCCAATTCCTGAATAAATTTTCCCCAACCCAGGTCTTCGAATCCAGAATCAAAATCCGTGCGTTCTTGTGCGGTAAATAAAATTACCTTACTTTGATATGGTTCAGGTAAATAATTTTTAATGGCAAGATCCCTTGCTTCACCACGAATATCCTCTACTCTTGGGACAGGGTGTTTGCTAATCATTGAGCTCACACCTATGTGCTTTAAATACATTGAAATTTTTTGTTTTAGATATGGCCATCCTAATCGGATAATCAAACGCAAATGAATCGCAATTCGATTTATACGAGAGAGACTTTCTTTGTATCCTGGTGCGGCGCTATCAAACATTGCCAGCAATTGAACAGATTCACCCTCCTGTTGTAATTTTCTGGCAACCTCAAGTGCTGCAATTCCACCAAAAGATTCTCCACAAAGATAATAAGGTCCATTAGGTTGGAATGCCCGAATACTTTTTAAATACCGGGTAGCAATATTTTCGACACTGGAAAATACCTTGAATTCTTCACTATCCCGACCTTTGTGCATCAGGGAAACTTCTTCTTCAAGGTAAACTCCACAGACCATTCGTTCAGTATCAAGGCTCGCTGCAAGGTCTTTATAGAGAAATACACCATACAGGCAAAATAACGGAGGTTCACTATTGCCCTTTCTAAGAACAACTACATCCCCAACTCCCCCAATGGGCTTATCTGAAGCAAGAATTTTGGCAATATCACGAATTGTAGGCGCATCAACCATAATCGAAATTGGAATAAACTTATTGAATATATTATCGACTTCAATTAAAAAGTTCACAGCTAATAAAGAATCACCACCAAGCTCAAAAAAGTTATGATCTACCCCAATATTACTAATATTAAATAAATCTTCCCAAATGCTAATTAATTCTTTTTCTACATCATTAGATGCAGTCTGATATTCCGCTGAAATTATAATATTTTCGGAACTTGGTAGAGGTAACTGACTTCGATCCAATTTTGCATTATGGTTTACAGGAAGTTTGTCCAGTTTTACAAATAACGCAGGAACCATATAATCAGGTAGTTTATCCGCAACAAAGCTATTTATATCTTTGGCGATAATTTTTTCTCCGTTTTGAAAAACAAGATAGGCAATTAAGCTTTTTTCTTCATTTTCCTGTAGCGAACGCGCAACCACAACACAATCAGTAATACCAGAATAACTTTTCAGGCATGCTTCCACTTCCAGCAACTCTATTCTCATACCACGGATTTGCACCTGAAAATCTTCGCGACCAAGTAATTCGATGTTACCGTCTTGATCAAAACGACCAATATCACCAATAGCGTAGAAGCGTTCACCATCAATAATGGTAAATTTCTCTTGCGTTAATGCAGGTAGATTCAAATAACCCTTTATCAATCCCTTGCCACCAAAAAATATTTGTCCCGGGACACCAATCGGTACCATATTGCTATCTCTATCAAAAATTCTGACTTTAACATTTTGATGAGGGCTGCCTATTAATGTTTTAGTTATGGTTTTATCCCGAGGTACTTCATATGTACAGCCCATACAATTTATTTCACTCGAACCATAGATAACAAATACTTCAGCATTACGAAAAATTTTCTTTAATTTTTCCAGTATTTCAGGTGGCACCATATCACCACCAGAGGAAACATGTCTGAGTTGATCGAAAGGTTCAAAAGAATCGTAGTTCTGTTCAATATAGGGTAATAATTGTTTTAACAGACTTGGTCCAAAATGGAATACCGTGGCCGATGCTACCGCTTTGCTTAGTTGACTTAAATCCAGGATTGTTTCTCTGGGTAAAATTCTAACACAAGCACCCGCTACCAGTGGAATCATAAGCTCAAACATGCTGATGCTAAAAGTGAATCTCGCACCCGCAAGGAAGCTATCGTTCTTGTTAAACTTATATCGATTTATTGCCGATGAAATATAGTGAATGAGATTTTGTTGAGTCGCCATTACACCCTTGGGTTTACCGGTAGTTCCCGAGGTAAAATAAATATGCGAAACATCCTCAAGCGCAACGGTTATATCCGGATTGCTTACCGAGTTTATGGAACTCTCAACTTCAGAAATTTTAAGACAAATTGATGAATGTTTTGTCAGAATTCCATCCGTTTGTTCATCACATAGAATAACTACCGGATTAACTTCATTTAAAATCGCACTAATTCGTGTTGCGGGAAAGTTCGGATCTATCGGTACGTAAATACCGCCTAATTTATGAATAGCCAGAATTGAAACCAGGATGTTGGCAGACGGAGTAAGAAACACTGCAACTACACTGCAATGTTCAACTTTCCTGGCTAAAAGAGTATAAGCCAGGTCATTGGCCTGGCTATTTAATTGAGCATAAGTTAATTTAGTTTGCTGATATACAACTGCCACTTCATCTGGTTGAGCTAATGCGTGATTTTCTATTAATTTATAAATCGGTAATGCTTCATCATCACATAACACACCACTGGAAAAAGCGATTTGTTGTTGATATTCTTCTTCAGTAAGCATAACTTGTCTGGACAATGGTGTATCGAGCTGTTTACTGGATTGATTAATTAAACTTTGTATATGCGCTTGCAAGGTTTTTATAATATCGACGGATAAACGTCGATCAAATAACCATCTTAACTTATAGCTATCTTCTGTCTTTTCAATAAGTGGCCAAATTCTACCTTGATAATTTACACAAGCAGCATATAAAATATTTAAAGCTTCATCATAGTTCTGGTTTAATTCTACAACACAAAACGCTGACTGATAGGAAGGTCTCGTGGTAAGGGAATTCAAGTCTACTGATGACAGTATTTCAGAAACATAATAACTGGTTTTTGCAGCAGTAAGTTGCGTATGTTCTAAAAAATTAAAACTTAAAAACTTTAAAGGATTATTTATTTCAATGGATTTGTCACCTGCTACTTGTGTATATTGAATTTCAAATTCACTTTGGTAGCTATATCGATATAACACAGTTGCAAAAAATCCAATTAACGTTGCCGTAAATGACGAAGATAAATTCAATGCATTTATACTATCGACCAACTGATCTGATTTATCATCGGTATACACGCATATATCTTTTTCTGAGGTAACTGCTCCAACAGGTAACCAATCTAATACCAGTGTCTTAGCGCGATCCTCAGAATTATTTACTTGTACAATAAGTGGATAGTCATTTTTTATATCCACGGGAATACCTGTCATAACAACCTCTTGAAACATTAATTTACACTATTTTAAACCAATACTAATTAACTTATAGTATTTTATACGAATACTATATGGGTATATATGAGTATATATAAGTAAATATTAGTATAGTTTAATTTAACAATAATTAGGGTTAAATCAGATATTGGATTCTTAAAAAATAGAAACATTGGTTAACGAATTTCAAAGCAGCATCAAATTTTAGGTATTATGTTAAAAATATACTAAACAGCAAAATTTAGGCTGGTTTAATGTATATTTTCCATTTATTCCCTATATATGGTATGGTTAAGGCCAATCGCAGTTTTAACGCTAAATAAAAGTTTTAATTTAAGTCTATTGTCATTAAATTCTATTTAAGAATTATCAAAAAGCTACTATGAAATAGAAACGCATGTTGTAAATAATAATTGTATATTTTTCGAGCTATTATTTAAGTTTTAGCCGCTAAAAATTTTAAAATTAATAATAAACATCATGAAATCTATTAACAATAAATCAAAATTACATAAATAACTCAGGTTGTGAGCCATGCACGAAAAATAAAACTTATTTCCAGGACTCTACATGTATCATACGCCATTAGTTAAATAACAATAACCATTACAAAAATTCATAGCCAATACAGGAATTTATTTATGTTGAAAAACTTAACTTTATTTTTATTAATTAGCTTATCCATTACGTCATGTGGTGGTGGTAGCAACAATGCGAATACCGAAGCTGTAGCCGGTACAAAATCTATATCGTTCAGTTGGGACATTCCAACAACAAGAATTGATAAAACAGCTTTGGCTCTTTCCGAAGTTAATGGTTTTAGAGTATATTTATCAACAACCAGTACCAGCACGGATACGAATACAAAAATCATAACCATTCCGTATGATGCAACAGCATCGTATACAATTAAAAACTTAGCTTCAGGAACGTATTATATCCGTATATCAACATACGATTTTTTTGGTGACGAAAGTGAACTCTCTGATCCAATCTCAAAAACTATTTAATAATTAAATTTTAACAAGAGTGATATCAATTTAGGAACATTGCCATGAAATATTTATTAATGTTAACGCCACTATTATTTGTAATCACATCATCCATTGCCAACGCAGCAGATTATTATTATTGTGATTGTCAATCAGGTGCCTCAAGTCAATGTAGTCAGGGTACAGATTCTAATAATGGTCGATCACCATCTAACGCACGAAAATCTTTTACCAACGCTGCCTCAACTTTTAGAAATTTTAATGCCGGAGATGCAATTAAATTTTGTCGTGGTGGTTCATTTACAGCTAGTGCAGAAATAAAATGGGTAAACAATAAATGTACAGCAGCGAACAATTGCACTGTGTCAACTTATGATCTACCTGGTCAGCAAGATCGAGAGTTGCCACGCCCCGTCATTACCCAACGCGCTAACGCCAACTTATTTTCACTTGATGATCCTGGTAATGCAGACCATGAAGAAGGTTATTCATTTTCTGATCTGGATCTTCGCTGTACTGGCTGTCTGGATTCTGGTACTGGTATGGGGTTTTTCTTATATAACGATGTTGATTATGTCACCATTGACAATATTAAATTTGATGGTTTTCGCATTGGTATTTATTTATCTGGAAGTAATGCTACCAATCCCGGTAGCGATGGCAAATTGGATAACATATCATTGAATAATTTAAGAATTGTCAACAGTAACCGTCAGGGATTTTTGGGTGGTGCTAATAATCTGGTCATTAGCAATTCTTATTTTGACAATAATGGTAGTGGCACTAACAGAGATCATAATCTTTATA
>JBGMQW010000070.1:0-15995 GCA_048060815.1 Thiohalomonadales bacterium
GGCTGGGGTGAGGGGAAAAGCTCGTAATTGCACTTTTTCTATAATTCACCCCTCATCCTGGCCTTCTCCCAAAGGTAGAAGGAATGGCTTCGATATATTTCTATTTTTCTTGGGTTCCTGGCGGTTCAAAAAAATCAGTCTTTTCCTTGACACCTTTGCGCCCAAAATAAAAAATATGAACACAGAATTCTACAACAAAATAACCCAACAAATAACAGCCGATCCTAAATCCGGACAATCGTTATTACTTTTCGCATTAATAAAAACCCTTGATACCCCGAAAGGTGGGCATTTATATTTATTAAAAAAATTATCCGAGTTTACTCCAGAAAGTCGGGAGCTTGCTTACGCCTTAATGGAAATAACTGCAAAACAGCAGAATACCGGCTCAGACTGGGACTCGATGGTTGCAACCGTTGAGGATGCATTTCACAATTATTAATACACATTAAGTAGTTGATATATAATGATTTTATAGATTTTTAAAGTCTACCCGTATTGTAGACGATACAGTTAATAAGACCTGTAAATTAGAAGGTGTTTTAAATGTATCAACACAAAAATCAAGTAAAAGTAATTGCCAAAGAGGCTAAGCCAGCTAATACGTTATATTGGTATAGTGTTGCAGCAACACTATTGTTATTTTTAATTACTTTTTCACCCGCTCATGCAGCTGTCCAACAAGTTGAAATAAACTCCGATATTGCATCAGCTCAATTTATTCAAAGTAATGTAATAACTTCTCTCGGTTATCGTATTCCTGCATCAGAACAAAAAACTGATTTAGCAATGAAATATTATAATGATGGTAATTTTTTAATGGCCTTCCGAATTTGGTTACCTTTAGCAAAAGATAATATTGCAGATGCACAATTTTACACAGCGATGTTATATGACATGGGTAAGGGAGTGCCAAAAAACTCAAAACAAGCAGTTCATTGGTATCAAAAATCTGCTTTAGGTGGAAATCATCATGCCCAGCATAATTTGGGCGTTGCATATGCTGATGGAGAAGGAATTATACAAGATTTAACCAAAGCAGTATATTGGTGGCAACGATCAGCAAGTTCAGGTAATACAGATTCTCAGTATAATTTAGGTATGTTGTATGCAATGGGCAACGAATCGATAAAAAAAGACTATACAAAAGCACAAAAATGGTGGCGTCGAGCTGCTATGAGTGGTGATGCTATGGCTCAATATAATTTAGGATCACTATTTGCAAATGGTGATGGTGTCGTAAAAAATTATTGCGAAGCAATGCGGTGGTGGCAAAAGTCTGCTAAAAATGGCTTCACACAAGCTTCTAAGGCATTATTATTGATTGTTGAAAAAAATGATTTTAAAGCTTGTTAGTAAAATCTGATTACTTGAACTCGGGATTCGAATAATCAGTTACTCCTATCTATTTATCTGGCTCACCCAGCTCCATTTCCGGAGTATTAAATTTTAGTATTAGGTGTAAACAGTTACACGTATTTTTACGTATAGATTTAGTGTATTTAGTCCAAATAAAGGCCTTAAATACCTGATTATTCAATTAAAACGACAATATTTTAATTATTCTCATTAGACACTGAACTAACTTTCTTTTACACTGTCTCTACACATAACGATAAAAATATATACAAAAAATTTAAGTATATTAACTAATATGTTAAATAAGTTCCGACAAGCTAAAAAAGCCTATGCAGTTTTGATAACCGTGATGTTATTACTACCGATGCAACAAAGTTTTTCTCAAACACTAAAGAGTATTACTTTATTTTCAGTAGACGATACTAATATGAGTATGAAACATTGTAGGTTAATAGCGGACACAGGCGTTAAAGATAATCTTACTGCAAAACCAGGTAAAACTAAAACGAGCTTAACATCCAGTAACAGACGTCAAGAAAACTGTTGTGATAAAAATAACTGTGATACCAATAGTTGTACCTCTTCAATCTCTTTTATAACATTATCCCCCAATCAGGATTTAATTCATTCTTTTGAGCCTCAACGGCATGTATCATCAGTTGAGCAAAGTGAAAGAAGAGTTTTACATACCGAACTATTTCGACCTCCTCGAAAAATCTAACTTGAGATATTAGTTAGTAATTCCTTATAATATATCTATCTCTGTTGCACATTTGAAATGTGTGGCTAATATTACGCATTAAATTTAATTAATTATTTATTTGGAGACAATTATGTTTTCCCGTTTGTTTTTTAGAAAGAGTCTTATCAATAGAACATTGTTAGTGTTACTTTCATTTATTTCTGTTACAAATATTTGTTTGGCAGAATTCGATAATCAAGTCTTAACGATTGAAGATGCAGGAAAAATTGCTCTTGAACGTGACACTATTGTTAAATCGCATATGGATATGTCGAGTGCATTACAAGAAGAAAGTATTGCATTAAATACCTTACCCGATCCTAAGTTCAAAATAGGACTGTTAAATGTACCAACTGATTCTTATCATCTGGATCAGGAAAATATGACACAGAAGAAAATTGGTATTGTCCAGAAGTTTCCTCAAGGTAAGAGTCTAAAAATTAAATCACAACGCGCTATTATTCGTTCTGATAGAAGTATTCTTCAAGCAGATGAGCGTAAACGCAAAGTACTCGAATCAACCAGAAAAGCGTGGTTGGAAGTCTACTATTGGATAAATGCCAGAAAAATTCTGGATGAAAATAGAATCTTGTTTAATGATTTAGTGGAAATTACCGAAGGTCAATATGCTGCAGGTAAAAGACGACAAGTCGATTTTGTACAGGCACAAATTGAACTTGATTTATTAAATGACAAAGATTACATGTTCACCGAAAAAGAAGAAATTGCTCGAGCAGTACTAGCCAAGTGGGTTGGTGAAGCTAATTCTAAAAAGAGTTTTGATAGTAAGCTTGTTGAACTACATCAAGATATTAAAATCCTGACGGATTCAGAAAATAATAAACAGAATATTAACGATAAAATATTAATCCATCCTATGATTCAGTTATCACAAAACAAGGTTAAGATTAATCAGAAAACGGTTGAGTTAGCTAAACAAGATTATAAACCTTCCTGGAGTTTTGATTTTAGCTATGCCTTCCGAGAAGATAATCCTAATGGAATGGATCGTTCTGATTTTGTTTCTGCAATGTTTTTGGTGGATATTCCATTATTCACCGGTAAACGACAAAACAAACGCGTTGCATCAAAACTTAAGACAGTATCAGCATCTAAAAATAGTCTGGATGATATGGTACGGGTGATGAACACCAAACTGGAAAAAGCACATTTAAAATTAGTGTGGTTAAAAAAACGAATTGATCATTACAATAAAACTCTTTTCCCTCGGGCAAAAGAAAATAGTCAGGCTGCATTACTTGCTTATCAAAGTGATCGATCCGATTTTCTTAGCGTCATAACTGCTCGAATAATTGAATTTAAAACCCAATTACAATTTTTACGTTTAAATGTGGACCATGTGAGCGCCGAGGCAACATTGTCATACTTATTAGGAGATAAATAATGAATTTTCGTATCGTTATATTAATACTTGTTAGCTTGTTTTTATTTGCTTGCAGTGATGATAAGCAAGAAGACAGTAAAAGTACTACCACAGCAGATCAGGATACAGCGGTTGAGCATGCAGTCAAACATCAGGATCCAAAATATGTTTGTCCGATGCATTCGCAAATTATTCGAGGCAAGCCAGGAACATGTCCAATTTGTGGTATGACATTAATTGAGAAAGAAGTTAAAGCCAAGAAATCAGGAAAGAAAGAAATTCTTTATTACCGCAATCCTATGGACCCCACCATTACCTCAAAAGTACCAATGAAAGATAATATGGGTATGGATTATGTCGCAATTTATGCTGAAGAAGGTGATGACAGTTCTAATGTAATTATTTCACCGCGTATTGTGCAAAACATGGGTGTGAGAACTGCAAAAGCAGACAAGGGCCCATTATGGCGGCGTATTGAAACCGTTGGTTATATTGACTTTGATGAAACAAAATTAATCCAGGTGCATTTACGAGTAAATGGCTGGATTGAGAAACTCAATGTAAAATCGGAAGGTGAACGTGTTAAAAAAGGTGATGTGTTATTTGAAATATACTCTCCAACATTGGTAAATGCACAGGAAGAGTATCTTAATGCTTTTCGTTCTAAAAATAAAAGATTACTTAAGGCCTCCGAGGATAGGTTACGAGCACTCGGGATTAAATCACTTACAATTAAGGAAATTAACAAGACCAGTCGTGTACAACAAAATATTAAAATATACGCAGAACAAAATGGTATTGTTGCCAAGTTAAATGTTCGGGAAGGTACCTTTGTTAAACCTGCAACAGAAATTATGAGTTTGGCTGATTTATCGAGTGTGTGGTTACTGGCTGAAGTCTTTGAAAGACAGGCCAATTGGGTCAAGGTAGGCCAAAACGCAGAAATTTATTTAACCTACCTGCCGGGTAAGGTGTGGCAAGGTCGAGTCGAATACGTTTATCCGAGTTTAAATCAAAAAACCAGAACTCTCAAAGTTCGTATCCGCATGGATAATCCTGGAGAGCAATTAAAACCAAATATGTTTGCAGCGGTGTTAATTTTTGGTGGTGCAAAAAATGATGTTATTTCAATTCCTCGTGAGGCATTGATTAGTACCGGCGATGAACAACGTGTAATTGTACAGGTAAAACCAGGAGAATTTGCAGCAAAAAATGTTGTTTCCGGAATTGAGTCTGGTGATTTTGTGGAAATTAAAAGTGGTATTTCAGTAAATGATCTTGTTGTAACCTCAGGGCAATTTTTAATTGACTCAGAAGCAAGTTTAAAAGCAAGTATAACCCGCATGAGTGGAATAGATTCTTCCGAGCCCATGAAAGATATGGATAAGAAAGACATGGACAAGAAAATCACTGGAACAGGCATACTGAAAAAACTCAAACCTGAAGAAAACAAGATTAACATGGCTCATGATCCAATAGCTGCACTTAACTGGCCAGCAATGATAATGGATTTTGCAATATCAAAAGATGTATCGCTTGATGGTTTAAATCCAGAAGATAAAATCGAATTTACACTTATTGAAGGTAGTGATGGTTATATTGTTAATTCAATAAATAAAGTGTCGACTATTAAAAACAGCAAATAAGGTGGAATAAAAAATGATTAAACATATTATTGGCTGGTCGTTAGAAAATCGATTTTTGGTATTGCTATTAACTGCAATGATAACTGCAGGGGGTATCTATGCAGTAATAAACACACCGCTTGATGCCCTTCCAGATTTATCTGATGTCCAGGTTATTATTAAAACCAGTTATCCAGGACAGGCACCACGAGTAGTTGAGGATCAAGTCACTTATCCGTTAACAACGGCTATGTTATCCGTACCAGGAGCGGTAATCGTTCGTGGATATTCTTTTTTTGGAGACTCATACGTCTATATCATTTTTAAAGATGGTACCGATCCCTACTGGGCGCGATCCCGGGTATTGGAATATTTAAGTCAGGTAACATCGCGCTTACCACCACAAGCAAAACCAGAACTTGGTCCGGATGCAACCGGGGTAGGTTGGGTGTATGAATATGCCCTGGTCGATAAAACCGGTAAAAATGATATTTCACAATTACGGTCCTTACAAGACTGGTTTATGAAATATGAATTACAAACAGTTCCTGGTGTATCTGAAGTCGCCACTTTGGGCGGCATGGTCAAGCAATACCAGGTAGTACTTGATCCTAATCGCTTGCGTGCTTATTCAATACCCTTATCAAAAGTTAAAATGGCCATCAAAATGGCAAATCAGGAAGTGGGTGGTTCCGTAATTGAAATGGCCGAAGCAGAATATATGGTGCGAGCCACCGGTTATTTAAAGTCAATCGATGATTTAAAAAATATCCCTATTATGGTGAATAAGCAGGGTACTCCGGTATTATTAAAAGACATATCCGATATACGTTTGGGGCCACAAATGCGCCGCGGAATATCCGAATTGGATGGAGAAGGTGAAGTTGTTGGTGGAATTATTATTATGCGATTTGGTGAGAATGCGTTAACAACAATCGAAGGAGTAAAGAAAAAACTTGAACAATTAAAACAAGGTTTACCTGAAGGTGTTGAAATAATTACAACCTATGATCGTTCGGATTTAATTAACCGTGCGGTTGAATCCTTATCTTCCAAGTTAGTAGAAGAGTTTATTGTCGTGGCATTGGTTTGCCTGATTTTTCTATTCCATATGCGCTCTGCTTTAGTTGCTATTCTTAGTTTACCCATTGGTATTTTAGTGGCATTTATTATTATGCATGCGCAGGGACTTAACGCGAATATTATGTCATTGGGTGGTATTGCAATTGCGATTGGTGCCATGGTTGATGGAGCTATCGTGATGATTGAAAATGTGCATAAGCATATTGAAAGACAGGAGGTAACCGATGAAAATCGTTGGGAAATAATTCGAGAAGCCACTATGGAAGTTGGGCCAGCATTATTTTTCTCATTGTTAATTATCACCTTGAGTTTTTTACCGGTGTTTACACTTGAAGGCCAGTCTGGCAGGTTATTTTCGCCATTGGCATTTACTAAAACATTCTCGATGGCGGCAGCTGCAGGTTTATCAATAACCTTGGTTCCGGTCTTAATGGGTTATTTTATTCGTGGTCATATAACACCCGAACATAAGAATCCGATTAATCGATTCCTGATTGCAGCTTATCGGCCAGTGATTAATATTGCACTGAACTATCCTAAAGCAGTTATTGCCTTCAGTGCCGTAGTTGTTCTAGTTGGACTATGGCCTGCAACGCAATTAGGTGATGAGTTTATGCCAGAACTGGATGAAGGAGATTTGATGTATATGCCGACTACGTTTCCGGGCGTATCAATTGGTAAAGCGCAAGAATTATTACAACAGACCGACAAGTTAATTAAACAAATTCCTGAAGTCAACAGAGTGTTTGGTAAAATTGGCCGTGCTGAGACAGCGACTGATCCGGCACCATTAACCATGATGGAAACAACAATTATGCTTAAACCAAAAGATGAATGGCGTGAAGGCATGACATTGGCAAAATTAAAACAGGAATTAAACGATGCAATAAAATATCCGGGTGTTACCAATGCCTGGGTTATGCCGATTAAAACACGGATTGATATGTTGGCGACGGGTATTAAAACACCCGTCGGGATTAAAGTTTCTGGCCCCGATTTAAAAGTTTTACAGGAAATCGGTGAGCAACTGGAAAAAGTGGTTAAAAATGTTCCGGGAACTGCTTCGGTATTTTCGGAACGGGTTGCGGGTGGTCGTTATGTTACTGTTGATATTAATAGACTGGCAGCAGCACGTGTTGGCTTAAATATTGCTGATGTACAGGCAGTCGTTAGCACTGCTGTTGGTGGTATGAACGTCTCTCAATCGGTTGAAGGATTAGAACGTTATCCTATCAATATTCGTTATCCACGTAGTGTCCGTGCTTCGGTAACCGATTTAAAAAATCTACCTGTTGTAACACCAATGGGAGCCAGTATTTCATTGGGTGAACTCGCTGACATTAAAATTGAAAGTGGCCCGGCAGTGATTAAAAGTGAAAATGCACGATTAAATGCCTGGACTTTTGTTGATCTTAATGACGATCAGGATGTTGGCTCTTATGTCGAAGCGGCTCGTGATATTGTTCGTGAGCAAGTGAACCTACCCTCTGGTTATTCCATTATCTGGTCAGGTCAATATGAGTATATGGTTCGCGCTAAAGAGAAACTCAGTTTGGTGATCCCAATTACCATCGTGATTATTATCTTATTACTGTATTTAAACTTTAAAAACATGATCGAAGTGCTTATTATTATAGGAACATTACCAATGGCACTGGGTGGTGGTTACTGGTTATTGTATTGGCTTGACTATAATACTTCAGTTGCGGTGTATGTTGGTTTTATCGCTCTGGCGGGTGTCGCGGTAGAAATCGGTGTGATTATGCTGGTTTATTTAAATCAAGCATATAATGAATTGGCACATCATTCAGAAAGAACGCATAAGTTAACCATGGATGAAGTACGTGAAGCAGTCATTAGTGGCGCACTGCTACGTGTGCGCCCTATTATGATGACTGTTGCCGCAATTATTGCGGGTTTATTACCCATTATGCTGGGTAGTGGGACTGGATCCGAAGTAATGAGACGTATCGCAGCTCCAATGGTAGGTGGCATGGTTAGCGCGACCTTGTTAACATTGATAGTTATTCCAGCTGTCTACCTGTTATGGAAAGGTATGTCGGTTGAAAAATAACGCTAATATATAAACAAAAAGAAAAGCAGGAGATTACGTATGTACTCGTTTGATGCAAATATTGCATGCACTTTTGGTGAAGCTGTCGATAAAGTAACCAGGGAATTATCAAAAGAAGGCTTTGGTGTATTAACAACAATTAATGTTAAAGATGTTTTAAAAAAGAAAATTGATGTTGACCGCCGTCCTTATACGATTCTTGGGGCCTGTAATCCGGTATTGGCAAATAAAGCGATCGAATTTGATCCCTATATCGGTTTGTTACTACCCTGTAATGTTGTCGTTCGAGAAGAAGAAGATCGGTCGATTAATGTTAGCTTTATGGATCCAGTAGCCGTTCTCGGCTTAGTTCACGCACCTGGTATCGAAAAACTGATCAAAGAAGTGAAAGAAAAATTACAGCGCGTTTGCGATGCAATGTCATAAATTTTAAATTTTGGCGGAGAATATTATGTTCTCCGCTTTATTATTTTTGACTAATCGCTTTCTCATAATTATCGTCATTCTCATCGTCAGGTAATTCATGTGCAATGCCTTGATGACAATCAATACAGGTTTTACCTGCTTTTATTGATCTAATGTGTTTTATTCGTGCGCTTGTAGCTTGATCTTCCATGTTCATTGAATTGAAATTATGACAATTTCGACATTCGCGTGAATCTGTTTCTTTCATTACTCTCCAAACACGTGATGCCATTTTCAGTCGATTAGCATTAAATTTTTCAGGGGTATCAATTGTACCTATTATTTTATGAAAAACTTCATTAGTAGCTTGAATCTTACGAGTTATTTTATGTATCCATGATTTAGGAACATGGCAGTCACTGCAAATGGCTCTAACACCGGTTCGATTAGAATAATGAATTGTGTCTTTATATTCCTGGTAAACATTTTCTTTCATCTCGTGACAAGAAATACAAAATACTTCGGTATTGGTAGCTTCGATGATTGTATTAAAGCCACCCCAAAAGATAATACCCGAAAATATACCGATAATTAATAAGAAACCAGCTGAATATTTAGCAGTCGGAGAGCGTAAAAAATGCCATAGATTTTTTATCACGATATAACTCCTTTTTAATTATAATATTCTAATTTAATTATAAGTGACAATATTTTTTATGTTTTGATCTTGATCAAAGTTTGATGCGAGATTTATTCGTGAATAAATTTATATGTTAAGATTTTTTATAAAATAGTCGAGAGTGTTAGTTATAAACAAGTGATATTGTTTCCTCTAAAATATTTTTTGTTTGTTCTTGAATATTGAGCAATTTATCTTCGTCAAGCTTTAATATACTTATGCACTCGTTTTCTAAATACTCAATTTCATCCGGTGAGATTAAGGGTTGTATCTGGTTTGAAAGATAATCCGCAATTTTTAGAATCGCTGTAGATTCAACCATAGTAAATTGTGAATAGGGTAAATGATGTTCAGCAATTGGTGTTGTTTGTGAGTCTGGCATATTCCATTGTTGTGTTAAAATTCGACCAAGAATAGCATGACTAAACCCAAAGTGTGATTTTTCAATATTGGAAACATCCGCATCTGATGATTTTTCTTTTAAACTTCTCATTTCACATAAAACTTCACGCGATTGATCTGGTAAAACTAAATACATTACTAACTTGCCAATATCATGTAATAAGCCCATTACAAAGAAATCTTCAGCATCTTTAAGCTTGCAATAATTTGCCATTATACGCGATGCTATTGCACAACTAATACTATGACGCCAGAAAGTATCCATATTGACAAGATCAGGAGGTATTGATTGGAATTTTTTGATGACGGATGTTGTCATAACAATATTACGTAATTGCAAAATTCCGAGTATGGTGATTGCCATCGGAATATTTTTTACCTGGTTGGGTAGGTGGTATAAGGCACTATTAACGATTTTAAGGACACGAATTGTTAATGCTGGATCAAGACTTATTTCATTGCCGATGTCAGCAGCAGTACAATCTGGATCTTCTAGCATTGAATTTAACTTCACTACAATCTCCGGCATGGATAAAAGTGTTAAATTCTCGGATATTAAGGTATCGGGTGTCATGATGTTGCATTAAGTTATTGTTTATTATGATATTATTATGTGCGAAACATAAACATTAATTTGTTTTGTGAAACAAAATTTTTTACTGTTTCGATAAATGAGTTATTAAACAAGTATAATCTATCTATATAAGAATGCATTAGATTAAAGACCGGATTTGGAGTCAATATGCAAAATAAAAAACTGGATGTTAATGAGTCACTGCATTTATCAATTAATGGAATGTCATGTGCCGGGTGTGTCGCATCAGTTGAAAAGGCATTAACCAGTGTCTCCGGGGTAGAGAAAGTCGACGTAAACTTTGCCGAACAGAGCGCAATGGTCTATGGCAATGTTGCTCAGGATGAAATATTCAAAGCAGTTGTTCTAGCCGGGTATGAGGCGAGTCCTTTTCCTGAAGATGAACAAGGTGATAATGTTGAACAACAGCAACAACTACATGTTAAAAAACTAATAATTAAAGCTGTCGTTGCTGGATCATTAGGATTCCCACTCATGGCTATTACGATATTGGGAGTTTTACCACCATTATCACAAGGTCCTGTACTTTGGATTATTATCGGCTTATTGACAAGTTTAGTTATGTGGTACAGTGGACGACATTTTTTTATTGGTGCCTGGACAGCAGTTAAACGCCACGATGCAACAATGGATACACTTATTGCCCTTGGAACCGGAACCGCATGGCTCTATTCGATGTTAGTGGTATTGTTTCCATCTTTTGTACCAGTACTGGCGCAACACGCTTATTTTGAAACAGCGCTTATTATAATCAGTTTTATTAATTTAGGTGCTGCGCTTGAATTACGTGCAAAAAATAAAACCTCAACAGCAATTAAACAATTGATAGGCTTACAAGCAAAAACCGCACGAGTGATTCGCGATGGAAAAGAAATTGAAATAGATATAAAAGAAATCGGTCTTGGGGATACGTTGCGCGTACGCCCCGGTGAAAAAATTGCAGTTGATGGCCTTATTATTGAAGGTGAAACAACTATAGATGAATCAATGTTAACGGGAGAACCCATTCCGTTAACAAAATGCATTGGTGACAATGTCGCAGCCGGAACAATCAATGGTAATAGTAGTTTTTTATTTCAATCACAGCGTATCGGTAAAGATACACTGTTATCTCAAATTATTGAAATGGTGCGCCGTGCACAGTCGAGTAAACCATCAATAGCAAAATTGGTCGATAAAATTGCTGCCGTTTTTGTACCGGTTGTAATGATAATATCAGTAGTGACTTTTTTAGTCTGGTATAACTATGGTACAGTTGTCGGAGGTAGTGAAACCTTAAGTTATGCTATTGTAGCCGCCATGACGGTATTAGTGATTGCCTGTCCTTGTGCCTTGGGTTTAGCAACACCGATATCAATAATTGTCGGAGTAGGTAAGGCGGCACAAAATGGAATTTTAATTCGTAATGGAGAAGCATTACAACGTGCGTGTAAGTTAGATGTAATTGTCATTGATAAGACCGGCACCATAACAGAAGGTAAGCCGGATGTGGTTGCAGTACATACCGCCGATAATGTTGATGTTACTGAATTATTACAAGTTGCTGCAAGTGTTGATGTACTATCAGAACACCCATTAGCAGCGGCAATTGTTGAAAATACCAGATTACAGGAAATAGAATTACTTGAAGTTAAAAATTTCAAGTCTGTTTCGGGTAAAGGAGTTACAGCTACTATTAGCGATGATTCAATTTTTGTTGGTAATGGATTATTTATATCAGAACAAAAAATCAATATCAATTCATTTGAGCAATCTGTAGATGAGTTAACAATAAAAGGCATTACGCCGGTTTTTGTGGCTCGAAATCAGAAATTACTCGGGATTATTGGTATCGCTGATCCAATTAAAGCCGATTCTAAAGATGCCGTTCATCGTTTTATCAGAAAAGGATTGTTGGTGATAATGCTCAGTGGTGATAATTTAAATACAGCTCATGCAGTAGCGACCCAGGTTGGTATAACACAAGTGATAGCCGATGTATTACCACAGGACAAAGCACAGCATATAGAAAAGTTACAAAGTGATGGCTTACAAGTAGGCATGGTAGGTGATGGAATAAATGATGCTCCGGCGTTAGCTACTGCCGAAGTAGGATTTGCAATAGGCACCGGAACGGATATCGCGATAGAAAGTGCTGATGTCACTCTTATGCGTGGATCATTACACGGTGTTGCCGACGCTATTGAAATATCAACAGCAACGCTGGGTAATATAAAACAAAATTTGTTTGGTGCATTTATCTATAATGTTATTGGTATACCTCTGGCAGCCGGTGTTTTTTATCCCATACTTGGAATATTGTTACCACCTGTATATGCGGGAGCCGCAATGGCAATGTCATCATTTACCGTTGTCAGTAATGCCAATCGTTTACGATGGTTCAAAACCGGAGAAAAATAATGTTGGTGACGGCGTTTGGTATAATTATTATAATGTTGATCGTTTGGTGGTTTTGGTTATCTAAATAAAATACAGGAATAAAAGATGTCTTGGTGGGGAAAAATAATTGGTGGTATCCTGGGTTATGTAATATTAGGTCCTTTTGGTGTTTTTTTAGGTCTAATAATTGGTAGCCAGTTTGATTCCGGTCTGTATAAGCTGGGTAATTTTGAAAGTTCCGGCAAAGACTGGGTATCGGGTAATCAGGAACGAGTTCAAACAACATTTTTCACAGCATTGTTCTCGGTAATGGGGCATATAGCAAAAGCCGATGGTCAAGTTACGCACGATGAAATTGCAATGGCAAAAAGTGTCATGATACAAATGTCACTTAATCAAACCCAAACACGTATCGCGATTGATTTATTTAACAAAGGTAAACAAAGTGATTTTCAATTAGATGAAATATTAAAACAATTGAAATACGAATGCAGAACTCGGCGTAATGTGCTTCAAATGTTTTTAGAGGTACTACTTCAGGCTGCATATGCTGATGGCGTAATGCACCCAGATGAAAAAACAACATTACAACATATAGCCGATGAATTAGGTTTTACCAGCGCAGAGCTGGAACATCTTGAAGCAATAATTTTAGGCCGCCATAATGTTAGCGGGGCATCAAGTGGCGTTTCTTTGGAAGATGCTTATGCTGTACTCGGCGTTTCAAAAAATGCCAGCAAAGCAGAAGTAAAAAAAGCCTATAGAAGAATGATGAATCAACATCATCCAGATAAATTAGTGTCGAAAGGTTTACCGGAGGAGATGGTTAAGCTGGCGACCGAGAAGACCCAAGAGATCAAAGCCGCCTACGAAAAAATCAAGAACTCTTAATGTTAGCCCTTCTCGCGGCGTTAAAGTGGATTTTAAAAAAACTCATTTACTGGCGTGTAAAATCGTTTTTTTTAAATCCACGTTGCCTTGCGAGAAGGGCTAACATTAAGAGTTCTGGGGGTGTCGCTGTCGCGACGATGTGGTGAAATTGTATAAATTTGTTAGCTAATTAAATCCATTGTCCTAGCTCCCTCTCCCTCCGGGAGAGGGTTGGGGTGAGGGGACTTCAATTAAAGCCAATCTTATTGTCTCAAGCACACTTTGAGTTTCATTCAATATATCATTATTCCAGAACCTCAAAACCCGATAACCTAAATACTCGAGCCTGGTCGTTCGTTTATTATCATAAACTATCTGTTCAGAATGCTGACCACCATCGGCCTCCACAATTAACTTAACATCCAGGCATACAAAATCTACAATATAAGGCTCTATAACTAATTGCCGTTTGAATTTAAATCCTTCCAGGCGACGTCCGCGTAAGTGTTTCCATAATAGTTGTTCAGCATCGGTGGAGTTTTTGCGTAGATCGCGTGCGCGTGTGGTGAGGATTTTTAATCCCCTCACCCTGTCCCTCTCCCGGAGGGAGAGGGGACCTTTCGTTAAAGTTTCATCCATGAAATATACACCGTATTATTTATTAGTTAAATTAATCAGCAGAAATTTTTAATTTTTTTAGTTGAAAATTATAAAAAATTTAAAAAGTAAATTAAAATCACAAATCCCGATTCAAATAACTTTAACATAATATATCAACATATCTAGCTCCCTCTCCCTCCGGGAGAGGGCTGGGGTGAGGGAATCAAATCCAGAACGAACCACAAAACACAAAAAATCTATCACATCAACGCATTATTCAAAAAATAATATTTCCCAAAACTAATTACCACCATAATTAAAAATCCAATTGTAGTATTCACCGCCACTAAAATTCTAATCTGCGCAAGCTTTCCCGCAGCAACTTTCCAATTACCTTCCTGTACCGCAATTTTTAACCGTTTATATGGCGCAAAAAACACATGCAAAAATATCAACACCATAACCAATCCCAACCAATGCATGGTTAAAATAAACCACGGGGTATCACCAAAACTACCATAGGTACTAAACAACATAAAATAACCAGTAGTTAAAATTGTTACTATCGCAATCCAGACCCAAAAAAAGAATCGGTCAAAACACAGTGACCATAATTGTAATCGTTCCGGTGGCGGTAATAGTGATGCTGCAACGGGGCGTAATACCATGTAAGCGAAAAACATTCCACCGACCCATATTACTGCTGCAATTAAATGAAAGCTTATAAATAATGACATAGTTATTCCTTCTTTGTTTCCTGAGTTTCGACTATTGCATTCTTATTTAACCAGGATTTTACTTTTGATACTAATGATTCATCCATTCGTGAAAAAAAATGATCAGCTCCAACAATTTCAATTTGCGAGTATTTTTTGTTAGCAGCAATTTTTGCCGCTGTTGCTCGAGCTGGTGCAGTTTGTATTACTAATTTTAAATCGCGACTACCGTAAAGATCTAATATAGGTAATTTTAATTTTCCTAATGCTTTTACGACATTGAATTTATCGTCAAAGTCATGCGAGCTCATGCCAATACCAACAAATGCTTTAATCGGGTTATTTGGTTTTTGTGTTAAATAATAACTAGTCATGGTACCACCAAAGCTGTGAGACACGATGATAATATTAGTGATCTTTTTAGTACCAAGAAACTGTATAGCAGATTCAAATCTTGCAGGTACTTCATCAAATAACGGTAAGTATTCTTTTAATTCGGCATCATTTTTTAAAACCGGCATTTGGATGGATAATGTTGCCCAACCAGACTCAGGAAGTTCAGTTCGTAGTGGTTGAATGACATCGGTCCAGTTTGGATGTACTCCGATTCCATGGACTAAAATAACCCCTCCAAGCGTTTTTGCAGTTTGAGCCGGAGTAAAAATGGTCAAAAATTTATGCTTCTTTACAGTTAACCAGGTGGCGTCTCCGGTCATGATGCTGTCACTGATTTGCTCGGCCCAACGCTGCTCTTTCTCCAGGTCAGAACCTGTTGCAAGTCTAATGTTGAGAGAAATGCATAGTAAAATCAAATAGATAGATAGTTTTGCTGTAATCATTAAAACTCCGGAATAACAACTTTATATAGAGAATGTTAGTCATTTATATATAGTTATTAAAACAATCTCAAGGGAAAAGCTGAAAAAGTTGTGTCAATCAGGTAAAGTTCGCGCTTCCTGTGCGTATCAGGAGTTATTGTTCAAATTATATTCCGTACGCTTAACTATTACAGATTTCCGAGGTATTGAAAAATGGCTGATTTCAAAATTGCACCTTCTATTTTATCTGCAGATTTTGCACGT
>JBGMQW010000071.1:0-15914 GCA_048060815.1 Thiohalomonadales bacterium
AATATCACAAATTGCTAATATGGTGTGGGAAATATTATCACTAAAATGTTGTATATATTTTGTTAAGTAATTGAATAATTGAGGATAAAATTATAATTTAACAATAATTATAACAGCACTTTATAAATAAACCGGGTTGCATGACTTATTATTTCCTTTGAGAACACATAAATCTTTATTGTTAAATATATGCACTATTAACATTTTGTTTATCTTGTAGGATATCATCTGATTTTGAGTTCAGTACAATCTCAATAATTTATCGCATCAAACAAATTTTTTGTACTTTTAATACTAACAGTTATGCCATTTGGTATACAGACTGCGATCGAGCCAGTTTTAGTCAGCCAACCAGAATGAATGCAATATTTTTTTGTACATGGAGAATGTGTAAAACGAATTTTATTGTTTTTGATTTGAACCGTTGAGATTCCAGTTCTACCAGTGATATTGATTATTTTATCTTGAAGTAAGGAAAATTTTTGTTGCGGCGCTCCACTAATGCTAATTTGAGCATAATTATTATTTTGATCATCAGTAAACGACCAAAATTTTGAAAACAAAAATAATAATAAAATTATCATTAATAAAATTACAACTGTATCACTACGTGTCATATTTATAGTGGTTGACTAATTGAAATATTTTTTGGATTATCATGAAAAATAATACGTTTCTGCATGGCAGGGTTCATATGAATGTTTCCCTGTGCATCTATCAATAACACAAATTTTATTCCCATTGATAATGCAATCTCATGCCACTTTGTCGGACCGGCAACAAATAAGGCGGTTGCGGCAGCATCGGCCAATGCTGCATCGGGGTGAATCACGGTAACTGACATGGATTCGGTAGCAGGGTAACCAGTACGTGGATCGATTATATGATGATAACGTTTACCCTGATAGATAAAATAGCGTTCATAATCACCCGAAGTAAAAATACTTTCATTCGGCTGTAAATCAACACCCGCTAAAATACTGTCTTTTTTTCGTGGGTTGCGGATGCCAATGTGCCAGGGTCGGTCACCATGTTTACCGATAACTTTAATATCGCCACCGGCATTGATCATGGCATTATTTATATTAAATTCTTTTAAACTTTTTATTACCAAGTCGACGGCCAGGCCTTTAGCCATTCCACCAAAATCAAAAACAACGTTGGGGTTACTACTTTTTACACGTACTCCCTTAATTGTAATGTCTTCCATTGACGGCATTTGCGCTAACAAGTTATTGATCAGCTGCTCTGAAGGAGGTTGAGTTATTGTTATTTCATCAGAATCAAATCCCCACAGTTTTGTGAACTGTCCCATGGTTGGATTAAATAATTCTTTGCTTGTTTTCGCGTAATTTTTACCATCTACCAGTAATTTATTAATTGATGGATTATATGAAAACCATTCTGTGGTTTTAATTAATCTATTGGCACGTCCCATTGCCATGTTACCCCATGGATGCCATGCTTGATGCAGCTGCTTAAAATCTTTACTAATGGATAGTAACGCCTCGGTAGTTTGCATATTGTCGTCACCATAGAAAGTGATATCAACTATGGTACCAAATACATATTGACTGTCTTTTATTATTTTAGTGGAAGCAGGTTTAGAACATCCTGATAAGCTTAGTATTGTTACTAATATAAAAATAAAATTAAAAAAGTGATCTATTTTAAACATGATATTTTAGTTATTTAATTTTAATTTTTGTGTTACAACATCGAGTAAAGTTGCACTGATGTTAAGATTATAGAGATTATCTAATTCACGAATACAGGTTGGGCTGGTTACATTAATTTCTGTTAAATAGTCTCCAATTACATCTATACCAACAAAGATTAATCCCCGTTTTTTCAATTCCGGAGCAATTTGATCACAAATCCAGTAGTCACGTTTTGTAAGTTCGACACCGATACCAGTACCACCTGTAGCGATATTGGCACGTGTCTCGCCGCTTGTGGGGATCCTGGCTAAAGCATAAGGTACCGGTTCACCATCTATTAGTATAATGCGTTTATCGCCCTGGGTTATTTCAACTATATACGCTTGCACCATGATTAATTTCTTCCCGAAATTTGTCATGGTTTCAATTATAACATTAATATTTGGATCAGATTTTTGTAGTCGAAAAATTGAAGCGCCTCCCATACCATCGAGTGGTTTAAGAATAATGTCCTGGTGTTGCTTCAGGAAATTTTTAATCTGGTTTTTTTGAGCGCTAATTAATGTCGCGGGTGAACAGTCGGGAAAGTCACTGGCAAATATTTTCTCATTACAATCACGCAAACTATGTGGTCGATTTACCACTAATGTTCCTGAAACACGAAGTTTATCGAGCAATAAGGTCGTAAAAATATAGTCCATATCAAAAGGTGGATCTTTTCGCATAAAAACGACATCCAGTTCTGACAGCTTTAATTGCTGCTCTGCTTGTAATGCATACCAATTTTCGTTGTTATCGAAAACGTCTAAAGATTGAGCAATGGCGCAAATTTCATTATTAATGACAAATAAATTTTCTTGTAGAATAAAAAATAATTCCCAACCTCGCTTTTGTGCTTCGAGTAGAACAGCAAAACTACTGTCTTTATAGGGTTTGATGCTGGATATAGGATCCATAATCATACCTAAGCGGATTGAATCATTTTTGTTGTTAGCAGATATTCCAGACATATTGAGGCTATTTCCTTAATTTTAGTCGTTTCAGCATTTTCTAATGAGCTATGCTACTACTATGTGAATAAGTTTGGCTAGGCAGGTTTTGATTACAAAAAAATTAAGGCTGATTTGTTATTTAATAATAATTTTAAGAGGAATTTTCAAGTTAATGTGTTGTTCGCCGATAGTCTTAACTGGAAGTTGAGTATTGTGACTAAATCCATAGTATAACTGTGTGAATTATTAGTAACATAAGTTTTCTAGATAAATTGTAAAATTAAAATTTGAATTAATTAACGTATATAAAATGTGGAATTATACAAAGATTTGGATATGGGTATGTAAAAATTTAAATAGTTAAATGTGAGATTAGTTGACATATGAAATTTTCGAAATATTCTATAAAATATGGATACTTATAGACTGTTTCTCAAATCTATGTTAAATAACAAGCTACTATATAACTATGTGAATAAGTAACAATAATCGAAAATATCGCTTGGAACAAAAAAATGCTGGCAAATAAAATGACAGATGAAAACAGTTATCAAAATTTAAAAGTAATGGTAATTGACGACAGTAAGACTATCCGCAGAACAGCCGAAACGCTGTTGAAAAAAGTTGGCTGTGATGTAATAACAGCAACCGATGGTTTTGAGGCTTTAGCAAAGATTGCTGATAATCATCCTGATATAATTTTTGTGGATATTATGATGCCACGTCTGGACGGTTACCAAACAACGGCTTTAATTAAAAACAACAAGGTTTTTCAGAAGACACCGGTCATTATGTTATCCAGTAAAGATGGATTATTTGATCGTGCCCGTGGGCGAATTGTTGGGTCAGAACAATATTTAACAAAACCGTTTACAAAAGAAGAGTTATTAGGTGCTATTAAACGTCATGTACTTGAAGTTTAATATAATAAATTCTAATTCAAATGAAGAATAATAATGAGGAGAGCGCATTGATGGTATTTAGTCATAAAAAGGGTATTTTACAGTAACTTTTTGATGGGTTGCTTCTAAGCTATATGGGATGGATCTAGCTAGTTTTATGTTGGATCAAATTTAAAAAACTTCTTATTTGAATCAAATAAGACCAAATAATAAAGATTTATTTTTAGGAGAAAAAAATGGCACGGGTACTAATTGTTGATGACTCGCCAACTGAAATTCATGTAATAAAAGGGATCCTGGTAAAGCATGGTTTTGATGTTCTTACTGCTAGTAATGGTGAAGAAGGAATTGAATCTGCGTCTCGAGAAATGCCTGATCTCATTTTGATGGACGTGGTGATGCCGGGTTTAAATGGTTTTCAGGCAACTCGGGCAATAACCAAGGATCCAAAAACACAGCATATACCAATTATAATAGTATCCACAAAAGATCAGGAAACCGATCGAGTTTGGGGTCTACGGCAAGGTGCGAAAGATTATATTACCAAGCCTGTCGATGAAGAAAAATTGTTACAAAAAATTAGTTCTGTGATAGGAGGTTAGGTCTAGCGTGTCATCATCATTACATAATCTAGCCCCAATCACTTTGCTGCGTGAGCTTGAGTCTCGAAGTCTTCATCATGCAATGGGCTTACCAATGCAACTTGAGATTCGTAACACCTGGAGCGGTATTGGTTTTCGAATGGATGATATTCATCTAATTGCTGAAATGAGCATGGTTAGTGAAATTTTAACGGTTCCAGATTATACCCGTATACCTGGAGCTCAGCCCTGGGTTAAAGGCTTAGCAAATGTACGTGGTACATTAATACCAATTATTGATTTACGTATATTACTAAATGCAGGTCAGGTTAAGCAGGAAAAACGAACACGAATGTTAGTGATAAAAGACGAAGGAGCCGTTGCAGGTTTCATGGTTGATGAAGTATACGGAATGCGCCATTTCTTTTCGACCGACCGGCAAGACGATATGCCAAATGCAGCAGAATTTATTAAACCTTATGTAGTAGGTTCATATAAACAAGGTGAGCGATTTTGGGGGATTTTTGATATGGGTAAGATTTCCTCCAGCACGGCCTTTCATCAAGTTGCTGCACGTACAGCTTAAAAATTATAGGTTTTAGAAATACGCAAAATACGAAACAATAAACTAAAAATTTAGAACTCGAAAAAAGAGAAAAGAAAAATGACGGTATTAAATACATCAACAACATCGATACTTGGTAGTGGTAAGATATTAGTAGGCTTGATTGCAGCATTAGTTGTATCAGTGGTACTGATGGGACTAGCCTACCTTAAAGTTAATTTTGACGATAGTAATGATAAAACCTTTATTGCAAAAATTGGTGATCAACGTGTGTTAAGTCAATCAATTGCAAAGCTTGCATCACAGGCTTCACGAGGTCAACTAGACGCATTTCCAACCTTGCAAATAACTCGTGATGAATTTGAGTCGATATTGAGTTATCAACAAGGCATTTCAAATGAGAGTAAATTTGGAGCTCAATCCCTTGATACCCTGTCAACGATGTGGGCTAGTTATAGTAAAAATGTGGATACGATTATTTCCCGGCGAGATACCGTTCGTTTAATGCGAAAAAATATTTTAGGTATTAATGAATCTATTCCGACTCTTTTGGCATTAACAGATGAAGTTGTAAATATTATGTCTGATCAGAATGCACCGGCGAGTCAGGTGTACACTGCAACCCGACAACTGATGTTAATACAACGTATTGCCAGTAATGTTGGTAAAGTTCTGGAAGGTGGTGAAGAAGCGGTAACAGCTGCAGATAGATTTGGTCGAGATGCCGCGTTATTTGGTCGAGTTATCGAGGGCATGTTACGTGGTAGTCGGGTTATGGGTATCACGAGAATCAACGAACCCAAAGCACGTAAAAAATTAAATGAAGTATCTGCACTATTTAATAAAATAAGTAATAGTGTTGGTGCTATTCTTGAGCGTTCACCAGAAATGTTTCAGGTTTCAGGTTCAACAGATGAAATTTTATCGAGTAGTGAAGATCTTGAAGCACAAATTAAGCAAGTTTCTACAGCATATGAAGCAGCAATTAAATCTCGATTATTACCATTAATCGCAATGCTATTAGGACTGATTTCATTAATTTTGCTTGGATTACTGGCTCTTTCATATTGGATTTATTCACGCGAGCAGTTAAATATTACTGAAGCAGGTAGAGCCCAGACAGAAGATACTAATAAGCGTAATCAACAAGCTATTTTACGATTACTCGATGAAATGGGTGACCTGGCTGATGGTGATTTAACCGTACAAGCAACAGTCACCGAAGATATTACAGGTGCAATTTCTGACTCTATTAATTATACAATTGATGCGTTACGCACACTTGTTATGGCAATTAACGATACCACTAATCAAGTGTCATCAGCAGCACAGCAATCTCAGGCAACAGCCATGCATCTAGCTGAAGCAAGTGATCACCAGGCACAACAAATCACTGCAGCGAGTACCGCTATTAATGAAATGGCTGTGTCGATTGAAGCAGTTTCAAGTCATGCTGGTGAGCTTGCTAACGAAGCGAATAAATCGGTGTCGATTGCGAATAAAGGTGCAGATGCGGTGCAAAAAACAATTAATGGTATGGATAATATTCGTGAACAAATTCAGGAAACGTCTAAACGAATTAAGCGTTTGGGTGAAAGCTCTCAAGAAATCGGTGATATCGTTGAATTGATTAATGATATTGCTGAACAAACCAATATTTTATCTTTAAACGCTGCAATTCAGGCTGCTATGGCGGGTGATGCGGGTCGTGGTTTTGCGGTTGTAGCCGATGAAGTGCAACGACTTGCTGAACGTTCTGCTGATGCTACAAAACAAATTGAAGCTCTGGTGAAAACAATTCAAACCGATACTCATGAAGCAGTTGCATCAATGGAAAGTAGTACATCCGGGGTGGTAGCCGGAGCGAATCTGGCACAAAACGCAGGTGAAGCGCTAGAAGCAATTGAAACTGTGTCAAAACATTTGGCCGATTTGATTACCAATATTTCAGAATCTGCTGCACAACAAGCAAATGCAGCAACAAATATATCGGATACCATGAATGTAATTCAGGAAATTACTACCCAGACATCTGCTGGTACCAATGAAACAGCTGCTTCAATTGGTAATTTAGCTGAGTTAGCGAATGAATTACGTCGTTCTGTTGCGGGCTTTAAATTACCAGCATAGTGACGAATAAAATAATTTGGAGATAACTCAGGGTGAACGCAGTTACTAAAGACATTATTGATGAATCCTCACACTGGAATTTAAAAGACACTCCGGTATTGAGTGATGATGAATTTTATCTTTGGCAAGATTTAATGGAGCAGCGAACTGGTATTAGTTTATCAAAAGATAGAAAATCATTTCTTGTTTCAAACCTGTTAATTCGTATGCACGAACGTGATTTAACTCAGTTAGATGAATATTATAATTTTTTAACATCAAATGCTAATGCTGGTGTTATTGAATGGGAAGTATTAGTTGACAGATTAACCGTTCATGAAACGCGTTTTTTTCGCGATAAGGGTGCTCTGGAGCTTATTGGTAAAAACTATCTGACATCAAAAACGGGAATTATTGGTAATCAGAATGCCATTCAAATCTGGAGTGTTGGTTGTGCGACAGGTGAAGAACCTTATTCGATCGCTATCGCACTTGATTATTTTATGCGTATTAACAACATTGAAGGTTATTTGGGAGTTTTTGCAACAGACATTAGTGGTAATGCATTAGCAAGTGGTCGAACCGGTGTTTATCACCGAAATCGATTAAAAGATCTTCCTGTAGAATATTTACGTGAATATTTTACTCCAATGGATTTAGATCATTACAAAATTATAGATTCAATTCGTAATCGTATTTGTTTTTCCAAATTAAATTTAATGAATATCGATAATGAACATATTGGTAATATGGATATTATTTATTGTCAAAATGTACTTATTTATTTCAAACGAGAAAAACGCATTGAAATTTTAGATCAACTCGTTAAAAGACTAAAGCCAGGAGGGTTATTAGTATTAGGTCCAGGTGAAATTACATCCTGGAAAAATTCATTCGTAAAACAAGTTTCCAAGGATCATATACTTGCATTTAAGCGATTAGAGGTAGAAATAAAATAATGGCTGATTCTGGATTTAGACACGAACTTGATATTAATACTCTAAGTTGGGTTAAGGGTGAAATTGACACAACCCTTGAACAAGCACATAAAGCTTTAGAAGCTTATGAAGAATCACCCGAAGATGATTCACAAATAAAATTTTGTTTAAACTACCTCCATCAAGTACATGGAACTTTAAAGATGGTGGAGTTGTATGGTGCGTCATTAGTAGCCGAAGAACTTGAACATTTAACAGAGGCTTTAAGTCAAGGAGAAGTATCGAATAAAGAAGAGGCGTTTCAGGTTCTTATCAAAGGTATGGTACAACTACCGGATTACCTGGAAAATTTATTATCGGGTAATCGGGACATACCGATTGTTTTATTGCCACTATTAAATGATATGCGTGCAGCTCGTGGTGAAAATCTTCTTACTGAGAATGCATTATTTTCACCGGAGCTGGATGTTGAAATTCCTGTTGCACAATCCGGTTTAAATAATACTGGTGATATTCAGTCACTGGCTAAAAAATTACGTCACTCATATCATCTTGGTTTATTACACTGGTTTACAGAAAAAAATGTTTCAGGTGGCATTAAACAACTCTCAAAAGTTGTTGATCAATTACGTGATGCTGCAAACGATTCTGAAGTTAATAAATTACTATGGATAGCCGGCGGTGTATTAGAAGGACTACGTGAAGGTGGATTAGAATCCAGTATAGCCATTAAATTGCTTGCGGGTAATGTTGATCGTGAAATTAAAAAAATTATTGATAATGGCGAAGATGAATATCTAAAAGAGCCGCCCAAAGATTTAATCAAAAATCTATTATATTATGTGTCTTGTTCGTCAACAAATGGCGATGCTGTCAGAGGAATAAAACAAGCATTTAAGCTGCAAGACATAATGCCAAATACAAAAACACTTGAAAAGGCCAGGGCAGATCTTGCCGGGCCAAATGCAGCATTAATGCAAACTGTATCAACTGTGTTGATGGATGAATTAACACAAGTTAAGGATAATTTAGATATATTTGTACGTTCAGAAAATAAAGAATTAGAGCAATTAGCACCAATGAGCGCCGCTTTATCGCAAATGTCTGATACCTTGGGAATGTTAGGTTTAGGTATTCAACGCGCGACAATAAAAGAACAGAAACATCGCCTTGACATGATGATAAGCGGAGAGGAACAAGTAAATGATTCGGTGCTAATGGATGTTGCCGGGTCATTGTTATCGGTTGAAAATTCATTAAATGATTTAGGACAACTTAAAGGTAACAAATTTAATGAAGATACCGTTGAAAACACCTTACAAAATGCCGAAAAACAAAAATTATTAAAATCTGTTATTAGTGAAGCTAAAGTCGATTTATCGAGTGTTAAAGAATCATTGTCTGCTTTTAGTCGTGATCCGAGTAATCACGAATTATTAGCAGATATTCCAACTTCACTGTCACAGATCCAGGGAAGTCTATCAATATTGAATTTAACCAGAGCATCAGACCTACTTGATGAATGCAACCAGTTTATCAAGAAAGATTTAATTGCTGAACAAGCAGTTCCAGAATTAACAACATTAGAAACACTTGCCGATGCTATTAGTAGTATTGAATATTTTCTCGAATCATTGGCAGAAAACTGGGGGCAACCTGATGCGATACTCGAAGTTGCAGAGCAAAGCCTTAAAAAAATTCGAGGGGATGATTATTCCTTACGTGATAGCACTAATGCTGGTAAAGCAGAAAACAATGTTGATATAGATAATCTAGATAGTTCATTTCCACCGTTAGATAATGAAACCCAGGAAATTGATTTTGATTCAGCTGCATTAGGTCTTGAAGACTTCGATTCTACATCAACAGAAACTGGTGACGATACTCAGGAGATTGAGTTTGATTCAGGATCATTATCCCTGGATGACAATCAGGAATCATCAGATAACGATAATAGTGTTGTTAATTTAAGTTTTGATGGTACGCAAAGTGAAGAATTTAAATTGGAGCCAGGTTTATCATTAGAAGTAAATAATGATTTATCAGCGCAAGATTTAAATGATGATGGAGAAAATGACAACAAAGGACAGACATCGCAGTCAAAATTAAAGTCAAATGGTAAAGAAAACAAAGCACCGGAGGTGACATTCGATTCGAATAGTTCTCCGCCTGATAACGAGGGCTCCCCCGACCCTTTTGACTTAATGAAATTAGATAACATGCCTCTCACGGAAGAAATTGAAACCAAAGAGGCACAGGGAACTATTGCCCATGATCTATCGGAACAACAAACTGCAATTGATAAGCTTCCAGATACTTTGTCATTATGGTTTGAGAATAGTGAGCATGAAGAAATCATTAGTCAGATGCGTAAACTGTTTAGTGAAATAAATGATCAACTTAAAGCCACAAATAATGATAATGCACTAAAAATCATACTGGATATGGAAGGTATCGTAAATTGTGTGGTAACTGGTGAAGAATCACTTAATGATGATTTGATTAACACATTAAACTGGGCAAAAGATACTCTGGTTGATTTAATGTCTAATAGTGTTATTGACCCCGTAGCCGAAGATTCCGTTAGCGAAGAATTTGAAATTACAGATGGATTTAATGAAAATATTCAAACTGAAGAATTAACAAATACTATCACGGTAGAACCACAAGCACCAAAACTACCAAAAGAAAAAATCACAAAGCCGGAAAAGACCGGAAGAACCTTTTTAGCTGACATTGATGAAGAAATAATTGAGATATTTATGGAAGAAGCTCAAGAAGAATTTGATAATATTATTCGTTTATTATCAGTATGGCGAAGTAATCTTAGTGATGAAAATTCACTTAAAGACATGCGCCGTTCATTTCATACACTTAAAGGTAGTGGAAGATTGGTTGGTGCCCAGGAACTTGGAGAATTTGCCTGGTCTTTTGAAAATATGTTAAATCATGTTATTGATGGTGCGATAGAAACTAGTCCGGAACTTTTTGTAGCACTTGATCAAGCTGTCAGCGTATTCCCCATTTTATTTGAACAAATTACTACCGGAGACAAACTTGATCACCATATTTTACAGTTAATGGAAATTGCTGAAGCATTAAGTTTGGGAAAAAAAATTGATGTAACACGGTTGGTTAATCAAAGTGACGTCATTGATACTAGTGAAAGTGAAACAAGTGTCGATGAAAGTTTTTCGTCTGAAGAGTTTCAAATTAATCAACCTGAATCTTCTGATGAAATAACTGCAAATGAAAATGTGGTGGATATTAAGATTAGTGATAGTGAGTCAGATAGTACTAATGTATCCTCAGAGGAAACAGTTGAAATTAAATTACCTGAAGATATATTTACAGAAGTAGTGGATGATATTAGCCTGGATAATTTATATACGATTGATGAAGATGAATTAAAAGACACATCAGAAATTGAGATAAAAGAAAGTATATCATTAGACAGTAAAACTGAAGTATCAGAAATTGAAAAAAATATAGTACCTGAAGTTGATCCAACTTTAATAGAAATTTATAAAAATGAAGCAAAAACACATATTGAATCTTTGAAACAATATATTTACAACTGGAAAAATGAAAATGCCAGAAAAGTAACTCCAGATTTAGTTCGTATATTGCATACTCTTAAAGGAAGTTCAAGAACCACGGGTTTAATTCCATTAGCTGAAACATGCGCAGAGTTTGAGAAAATTGCAAAATTTCTGGAAGACAATAATATTGAACTCGAAGCGAAAGTATTGGAAGTTTTAGAAGAAAATTTAGTTTACGCTGAAGAAGTAATTAGTTTGGCAGATAAACCTGGTGAAGTTATTCCTGATAATAACTTACTTTTCCAAAAAATTATTGAAATTTACAACAATTTAACACACCAGGAACTAGCTGAACCAGTCACAGTTTCACCCGAACCGAGTTCTAAAGATAATGAGCTTGAACAACCATCAATGGCTTCACACGATTATGATGAAGAATTGTTAGAGATATTTTTAGAAGAAGGAATTGAAATACTGGAAGACAGCGATCATTGTATTCATGATTGGATAGACGATAGAGATAATCCAAAACATATAGAAGCATTGCAGCGTTATTTGCATACCTTAAAAGGTGGTGCACGTATGGCAGGAATTAATGAAGTTGGTAATTTAAGTCATAGTATCGAGTCGTTACTAACGGCTGTAGTACAGGGTAATTTATCAACAAATGATGATGTATTTAATATATTACAAAAATCTCATGATCAATTAGTTAAAATGTTGGAACAAATTGCTTCACGGCAGGTTTTAGATACTGGTGAGTTATTATTGAAACAGGTTGATGCTTTACTTGCGGGTGAACCTATTCTGGACGTTGCTCTTGAAGAAGAAATGGATGAATTACCAACTGAAGAAAATCCAGTTCCAGATTTTGATAATATTAGGGATAATGAAGCTGAATTAACAGAGTCAAAAGGTCAATTAGAGGAATCAGAATTAGTAGTAACAAATAAAGAACTGGATGAGCCAGAATTTGATGAAAGTAAATTAGCTGGAAAAATATCAGAGTCTTTGTATGAAAATCTTTCAAATACCTCCGATATTGTTGATCATGATACTAATGTTATTCCAATTGATACTAATGACCAACCAATAAATCTGGAGCCTGTCGTCGCTGACATTACCCCAGTTGATAAAAAAACAATTTCTAAGCGCAGGAGTAGTGGTGAACAAGTTCGTGTACGTTCAGATTTACTTGATAGCTTGGTAAACTTTGCTGGTGAAGTTAGTATTTATCGTTCACGCATGGAACAACAGGTTAATACTTTTCGATATAATCTGGTTGAATTTGATGATACTGTGTTACGTTTACGTTCCCAGTTGCGTCAGTTTGAAATTGAAACTGAAACACAAATGCAGTCTCGTTATCAAAATGAAACTGCAATAACTCACGTTGATTTCGATCCCCTGGAATTTGATAGATTTACTCAGATGCAACAACTTTCACGTGGTATGCTTGAAAGTCTAAATGATCTGGATAGCTTGCGTGGAATATTATCAAACTTGACTCGAGAATCTGAAACATTATTAGTACAACAATCCCGGGTTAATACCGAACTTCAAGAAGGTTTAATGCGAACACGCATGGTGCCTTTTTCAGGACAAATTTCCAGGCTACGACGTATTGTGCGTCAAACAGCGGAAGAGCTTGATAAAGAGGTAGAATTAAAGTTAACGGGTGTTGAAAATGAAATTGATAGAACAGTTCTCGAAAGAATTCTGGCACCACTTGAACACATGCTTAGAAATGCCATTGCTCATGGCATCGAATCACCGGAACAGCGTAAGGAAAAAGGCAAAGACGAAAAAGGTGTAATTGACTTAATTGTTGGTCGTGATGGGTCAGATTTAATAATTACAGTCCGTGATGATGGGCAAGGAATTAATTTAGAAGCCATTCGCAACAAAGCAATTGCCGATGGTAAAATTAAACCAGATGCGAATGTAACCGATCATGTTTTATTTGAAATGATTTTACAACCAGGGTTTAGTACAGCTGAAGATGTGACTCAAATTTCTGGACGTGGTGTAGGAATGGATGTTGTAAATAGTGAAGTACAACAACTCGGCGGCGTTTTTCATATTGAATCTGAACAAGGGCAAGGTTCAAAATTTAGTATCCGTTTACCATTAACCTTGTCCATTTCGCGAGCTTTGATGGTCAATATTGCTGAAGAAACGTATGCACTGCCATTGTTAAGTGTACAAGGTATTGAACGAATACCATCTACTGAAGTTGTTAAATTATTTAAGAATAAAAAAGCAAGTTATAACTGGGTAGGAGAAGAATATAAATTAATTCATTTAGCTTCTGAAATGGGTTTAGCTAAAGCAAAAATATCACATGAAAATAAAATGATGCCTCTATTATTAGTGAGGAGTGGTGAATATCGTGCAGCCATTGTAATTGATAATTTAATAGGTAGTCGTGAAATTGTAGTTAAAAATATTGGTCCGGAATTAAGCGTATTACGTGGAATTTCAGGTGCTACTATTATGGGTGATGGTAGTGTTGTATTAATTCTTGATTTGAGTGTATTAATACAATTAACTATGTCAGCGGAATATGAAGTTGAATTCCAGGAATCTATTGACGATGAATCTGAAAAAGTTCCCAATATTATGGTGGTCGATGATTCCATTACAGTTAGAAAAGTAACAACACGTTTCCTTGAACGTAATGAAATGAATGTTGTCACAGCAAAAGATGGTGTAGATGCACTTGCACAACTGCTCGACTTTATTCCAGATGTCATGTTATTGGATGTAGAAATGCCACGTATGGATGGCTTTGAACTAGCAAATAATATGCGTAATGATGATCGGTTAAAAAATATTCCTATTATTATGATAACTTCACGTACTGGTGAAAAACATCGTGACCACGCAATGGAAATTGGAGTAAATGCCTATTTAGGTAAACCTTACCAGGAAATAGAATTGTTAGAAAATATACAAGCCTTATTAAATAAGTGAAATATAACGATTTAATCGAAATAACTGAAATTTATACCATATATTTACCAAATGGAGTGAATATCTGTTAACTACGCTTTGCACACAGTATTAAAATTTATTATGATATTTTCTTATGCCTATGAGTGAAAATACTACAATCAATGTTTCGATAGCTTCAGAATCGGTTCAACAACGTAATCAGCTTCAAACTGCGTTAGAACGCAATGGGTTAAGTATTGCGGTTAATGAACCATTGAGTTCGGATTTTATATCGAAACTGGATTTGTGTCATAGTGAGGTACTTATTATTGATCTTGATGAAAATAGTATTATTGATGATGAATTACTTGATGAGGTATTGGAAAATATTGACATACCGATAATATTTAACGATGTTGCAGCAATGTCGGATTTAAATACCGAGGCATTAAATAAATGGCATTGGCGACTAACAAAAAAAATTATCAAAGTAGCAGGATACCCTGAGCAATTTGTAGCGACTAATTCAGCTCTGGAAGGTACCGCATGTCGGGCTCCAGAGATATATGATTCGCAAGAAATGTCGCTATCTAATATACACTTAAGCCATCTAAAACTGGCTCAGAATGTTTGGGTTTTAGGAGCATCTTTAGGCGGACCTGAAGCAGTAAAACGATTTTTAAATACACTTGATCCGGATATAGATGCATCTTTTATCCTGGCACAGCATTTAGGCAGTAATTTTGTAAAATTGCTAGCTGAGCAGTTAACACGAACTACACCATTTAAAGCCATGAAACCGCGAGTAGGGCATGTATTACGTCATGGTGAAATTTTGGTTACTCCGGTTTCAGAACGTTTAGTTATTAATCCAATTGGTGCAGTTGAGTTACGTAGTTTAGATAAAAAAACACCATATTCACCATCGATAGACCTTGTTATTGAAGATGCTGCGTTACGTTTCGGAAGCAAATCCGGTGTTATTATGTTTAGTGGCATGGGTAATGATGGTGTCGCTGGTCTTGAATTTATGAAGGAAAAAAATGCCCCAATTTGGGCACAAGATGCTGATAGTTGTGTCATTAGTAGTATGCCAGATGAGGCTCGGAATACAGGATTGGTCGATTTTTCCGGATCACCGGAAGAATTAGCACAAAACTTAAATGAGTATTTAAGTATAGATTAAGATAAAACACGTTAGTGAAAAAACGTGATTAATTTACGTAGGTATCGTAATGGTAAAATCAACCACAATTGATAGTAAAATTTCAGAAGGAATGGCAGCACTACATGCCAAAAAACTCGATGTTGTTCCTTGCTTTTTTATTCCGTTAGAAGATGAGCTTCTGTTATTACCAAACTCAAATATTGCTGAAGTTGTGAATTATGAAAAACCAACACCATTTTCAGATGCTCCACAGTGGTTATTAGGCAAGGTATCCTGGCGAGAACGTCTACTACCTTTAATTTCATTTGAAGTCATTAGTGGAAAAAAGAAAAAGAGTAAAATTTCAGATAACTGTCGTGTTATTGTACTAAACACTTTAAACGGCAACAGAGAGTTACCTTATATTGCAATTTTATCTCAAGGTATCCCGCATTTAGAATCAGTAAATGAAAATAAAATATCAGATGTTGAAGATCAAGAGGGCGATGAACGACATTCGATTCTTCGGCATGTTATGGT
>JBGMQW010000072.1:0-15636 GCA_048060815.1 Thiohalomonadales bacterium
ATGGCAATGTTTTGCGTGTCTTGAACAGGCTACACCACTTTCGAAGCCGATGGTTCCAGTAATAATCTGTTCGTAGACACACAGTTAAAGTTCCACCAATATATGGATATAAGAGACAGCCCCCAGGGAGAGGGAGTAAATATTTTCTTTTATCCATAAAAAAACGGTATGATTATCGCTAAAAATACCGTTATTTAGAACTCTTCTGAATCGTTATTATTCAGATATACTGACTTTATCCATACTTTCATTTACACGTTCTCGCATTTCCTTACCGGGTTTAAAATGCGGTACATATTTGGCTTCTAATGATACTGCATCACCAGTTTTAGGGTTACGTCCGGTACGGGGTGGTCGATAATGTAATGAAAAACTACCAAATCCTCGAATTTCAATCCTTTCACCATTCGATAATGTTTGAGCCATATGTTCAAGCATTGTTTTTACGGCCAGCTCAACGTCTTTATATGCTAGTTGCATTTGTTTTCTGGAAAGGATTTCAATCAGTTCAGATTTAGTCATTGTTATTTTATCTCCGAATTTACTGATAATAGATTTTCGGGGCACTTAAGTAAATACCTAAGGTGCCCCAAAATACAGTATTACTCGTTACTACCATCAATTTGTTCTTTCAATATATCGCCTAATGTCGCGGTTGCTGGACCACTTCCTTGTTTATTGTAGTCATGGATTGTTGCTTTTTCATCATCGTTATCTTTTGCTTTAATCGAAAGTGATATCGTTCTGGTTTTACGATCTACTCCGATGAATTTAGCTTCAACTTCTTCACCTTGACTCAGAATAGTACGCGCATCTTCTATGCGATCCCGAGAAAGCTCGGAAGAACGTAGATAACCTTCAACACCTTCAGCAAGGTCGATTACCGCACCTTTAGCATCAACTTCTACAACCTTACCTATAACAATAGTCCCTTTTGCGTGCTCGGCAACATAATTTCCAAATGGATCTTTCTCTAATTGCTTAATTCCCAACGAAATACGTTCTCGTTCAGGATCAACAGATAATACCATTGCCTCAATTTCATCACCTTTGTGATAGTTTCGAACAGCTTCTTCACCAGGTACATTCCAGGAGATGTCAGATAAATGAACCAGACCATCAATCCCACCGCTAAGGCCAATGAAGATACCAAAATCAGTAATCGACTTAATGGTACCGGAAACACGATCGCTTTTATTGTTTGAACTTGCAAAACTATCCCATGGGTTATCTTTACATTGCTTCATACCTAATGAAATACGACGACGTTCTTCATCGATATCAAGCACCAGAACTTCAACTTCTAATCCCAGGCTCACAACTTTACTTGGATGAATATTTTTATTAGTCCAGTCCATTTCAGAAACGTGTACCAGACCTTCAACACCTTCTTCAATTTCTACAAAACAACCATAATCTGCAATATTTGTTACTTTACCAACTAAACGGGTTGCTTCAGGATAACGACGTGCAATTGCAATCCATGGATCATCGCCCATTTGTTTTAAGCCTAATGAAACACGGACTTTTTCGCGATCGAATTTCAGAACTTTAACATCAATTTCTTCGCCAACTGTGACTATTTCACTTGGATGTTTTACCCGTTTCCAGGCCATGTCGGTAATGTGTAATAAACCATCTACACCACCTAAGTCAACAAATGCGCCGTAATCAGTCAAGTTTTTGATAATTCCTTTAACAATTGCGCCTTCTTTCATACTGGCAAGCAATTCATCACGTTCAACACTGCTTTCAGATTCAACAACAGCACGGCGTGACACAACAACATTGTTGCGGCGACGATCAAGTTTGATAACTTTAAATTCCAGTTCTTTACCTTCGAGATAAGCGGTATCGCGTACAGGTCGTACATCAACTAATGAACCCGGTAAGAAAGCACGGATGTCTTGTAAATCGACGGTAAAACCACCTTTAACCTTATCAATAATAGTACCGACTACTGTTTCAGACGCTTCTTGAGCAGCTTCTAGTCGGGTCCAGGATTCAGCGCGACGAGCTTTTTCTCTGGATAAACGAGTTTCACCAAAACCATCTTCGAGTGATTCAAGCGCAACTTCGACTTCATCACCGATGTGAACGTCGACCTCACCTTTATCATTAATAAATTGCTCTTTTGGTATAACACCTTCAGATTTTAAATTGGCATTAACCACCACAAAATCATCACCAACATCTACAACTGTACCGGTGATAATTGCGCCGGGTAACATTGGGGTTCTTGTGATACTTTCTTCGAATAGTTCAGCAAAACTTTCGCTCATTTTCGCTTATTTCCTGTATTTATAAGTCAATCCGTGACTTCATTTTGGCTGCTTATTACTTACTTGCAGATTAAGTTAATATTAATGACGTACACAAAACTAAGTTTGTATGTGTACCTCACACTAAAATTTGTTACCTGATTTTTAACAACACAATTGTAATTTTTTACAACACAACTGTTCGACTTCTTGTAATACCTGGTTAATACCCAGTGACGATGTATCAATAATAATAGCATCATCTGCCGGTTTTAAAGGAGATGCGACTCTTTGACTATCTCGCTTATCCCGCTCAGAAATCTCTTCTAGAAGGGACGCGAGATTAACATCATTTCCCTTGTCTTTCAACTGTTTATAGCGTCTATCAGCGCGAATTTCAGCACTTGCTACAAGGTAAATCTTTAATGCGGCTTGAGGGAAAACAACTGTACCCAAGTCTCTTCCATCGGCAACTAAACCGGGTGATTTAGCAAAATCTCGCTGTCTTTGTAATAATATCGTCCTGATTTCGGGTATTACCGCAATTTGTGAAGCCAGATTGCCACATTTTTCGGTTCGAATTTCATTCGAAATATTATTTCCTGCTAAAATTACATCCACTAAATCACTGGTTTCTGATAACGGAAATGAAAGATCAATGGAACTTGCATATTCAGACAGGCGTTTAATATCGCTATTATCGATATTATGCTGCTCTGCACCATAAGCAAGTACCCGATAAATAGCACCACTATCAAGCAACGGCCAACCCAGGCTTTTCGCTAGTTTGACACAAACAGTACCCTTACCAACTCCACTGGGACCATCAATGGTAATGACAGGAAATGGCATTTTTACTCCTGCTGCAATGTTTTTAATTTTCGATACAAGTAAGTTTTAACCCAGCATTCTGCGACAGTTTGACAAAATTCGGGAACGAGGTCGCTACGTTTGCGCAATCATTAATAATAACGTCTTCAGAGGCCATTAAACCAGCGATACTAAATGCCATGGCAATACGATGATCACCATCACTATTTACTATTCCGCCGTTGATCGAGCCGCCCTGAATTTTAATGCCATCTTCGGTTGGTAATGCTTTGATACCTAAAATTTCAAGTCCATCTGCCATAACTTGAATGCGATCACTTTCTTTAACACGTAATTCTTTTGCCCCGGTTAAAATTGTTTCACCGGTAGCACAAGCTGCAGCTATGAAAATAACCGGAAATTCATCGATTGCGAGCGGAACTTGATCCTCGGGGATAACTATTCCATGAAGATCACTGGATTGAATCCGGATGTCAGCAACAGGCTCGCCGCCCATCTCTGATTCATTCAAAATCGTAATATTTGCCCCCATTTTTTTTAAAATATTAATGACTCCAATACGGGTTGGATTTACACCGACATGTTTTAGCGTTATATCCGAGTTTGGTGCGATGCTTGCGCCTACCATAAAGAAAGCAGCTGAGGATATATCACCAGGAACTGTAATATTGGTAGCTGTCAATGTTCCTCCGCCTTCGATACAAACTTTATTTTTGGTACGATTCACTTTGTAGCCAAAACCTTGCAACATTCGCTCGGTATGATCACGTGTTGGTGCTGGTTCGGTAATACAGGTTTTACCCGATGAGTATAATCCAGCTAATAACAAACAGGATTTTATTTGTGCGCTTGCAATTGGCATGTCGTAGTCAAAACTTTGTAATTTTTGACTACCGGTTATTGAAATTGGCGGCGTACCATTATCCCGGGTGTTTATAACTGCACCCATTTGCGTTAAAGGTTTTGTTACACGTAACATTGGACGAGTTGATAAAGATTTATCACCAATCAAAGTTGAATTAAAATTTTGTGCTGCCATTAAGCCCGACATTAAACGCATTGCAGTACCGGAGTTTCCAAGATCGAGTGGTACATTCGGAGCTTTCAAACCATTTAAACCAACGCCTTTAATTATTACTTTGCCAGATTCAGGACCAGTTATTTCGACTCCTAACACACGAAAAGCATTTAATGTTGCAAGATTATCTTCACCGGATAGAAATCCAGTTATCTCAGTAACGCCATTTGCTAATGAACCAAACATTATACTGCGGTGTGATATTGATTTATCGCCAGGCACACGAAATTCACCACGTAAATTACCATTGGGTTTTACGACAAATTGAAGATTATTATTAATACTCATGAGTACACTTAAAATATTTATTCTTAATAAGCAACTGGAAATACTTTTTTTACCGAATCACGAACTTTTTTTGCATTCTCGAAAAGGTTTTTTATTTCTGTTATATTTTCTGACTTTATAGCATTTTTTAAATCTAATAAATCTTCAGAAAACTTATCCAATACTTCAACTAAAGCATCTTTATTCGCGATACAAATATCACTCCACATTTGCGGGTTACTTGATGCTATTCGAGTAAAATCATCAAATCCACCTGCAGCGAATTTAAAAATATCATTTTTATCATCCATTTTTGCCAGGGTATTTACTAATGAGTATGCTAGTGCATGCGGTAAATGACTAGTTGCAGCCAGAATAGTGTCATGGTGTTCTACTGACGTTAACACTACTTCTGCACCACAAGCTGTCCATAAAGCTTTTATTTTTTCCAGAGATTTTAAATCACTAGTTAACTGAGGTGTCAGGATCACTCTTCTATCATGAAATAATTTTATAAATGATGCAATAACACCACTTTTTTCATTACCGGCGATCGGGTGTCCCGGGATAAAGTGTGTCGGTAATTCACCAAATACCGAGATAGCTGCTTCCAGCACACTACCCTTTGTACTTCCGACATCGGTTATAACAGTATTTTCGGGAATAGAGTCTGCAATTTCTTCTAACACAGATTTTATTGCCCCTACCGGTGTTGCAATGACTATTAAATCTGCATTTTTGACTGCAGTTTTGTAATCAAGACTAAACTCATCAATGACACCTAGATCTAAAGCTTCCTCAAGGTGTGATTGATTACGTCCAGCACCAATTATGTGTTCAACTACACCTGCGATTTTTACTGCACGCGCTAGTGAACCGCCAATTAAACCAACACCAATAACACACATATTGTTAAATATTATTTTACTCATTTTGCTTTACTATTTTTCAAAGCCAACATGGCTCGTTGATTTTCATCTGAGGTACCAATACTAAAACGAAGATAACCTGGCATACCATAATTATCAATAGGTCTGACTATCACACCATTTTGCAGTAATCGATCATATATTTTATTTGATTCTGTCCCAAGATAGATACTAATAAAATTTCCAGCGGATGGAATATAATTAATATTCATGTTATTAAGCTCGGATATTATATAATTCATACCTGAGGCATTTAATTTTACGCTATTTTCTAAATGCTCTGTATCAGTTAATGCTACTTCAGCTGCAATTAAAGCCATTGAATTTACATTAAAAGGCTGACGAATCCGGTTTAATATATTTGCCAGGTCTTTGTGCGTTATTGAGTAACCAACACGCAATCCGGCCAAAGCATATGCTTTTGAAAAAGTTCTGGTTACGATTAAATTTGAATATTTTGATAACCATTGCAAACCATCTGGATAATTCTTTATTTTCATTTCAGGATGAATGGCATATTCAAAATAAGCTTCGTCTAGAACTACAATAACATTTTCGGGTACTTTTTTCAGGAATACGCTTAACTCTTGTTCAGTTATCCAGGTACCAGTTGGATTGTTAGGGTTAGCAATAAAAATTATTTTTGTTTTATGATTAATGGCTTTTAGTATATTGTCTAAATCATATCCCCAATTTGTAGCTTTAGTAATTACAGCTTTTGCTCCTATCGCTTGGGTTATAATTGAGTACATAGTAAAAGCATACTCGGAAAAAATAACCTCATCATCAACTGCTACAAATGCCCGAATTATTAAATCTAAAATATCAATAGAACCATTACCTAATGTTAACTGATCAAAGTCGACAGAATAATAATTAGCTAAGGCAGATTTCAGTTCGTAACCATTGTCGTCAGGATATCGGCTTAAATTTTCAATATTATCTATTAAACACTGTGCTACTTTTTTACTTATACCCAATGGATTTTCATTTGATGCTATTTTAACAGCATTAGTAATGCCGTATTCCCGCTCTAGTTCACCAAGCGGTTTCCCGGGAAGATAGGGCTTTAATCCTGCAACACCAGAAACGCATATTTTTTGAAATTGACTAGTCATAATAAAATTAATAAATAGTTTACAAAACTGCTTTAGGATATGAACCGAGCACTTTAACCATCTGCGATTCATCTGCAAGTTCTTTTAACGCAATTGCAACATGTTTATCTGATTTATGGCCATCTACATCCATAAAAAAAACATAATCCCACATCCCACGTCGTGATGGACGTGACTCAATTCTGGATAAGGACAATCCATTTCGAGCAATAGGCTCAAGTAACTTATGCAGAGCACCAGGCTGATTTTTTGTCGATACTAAAATAGTTGTTTTATCTTCACTACTGGGTTGTACTTCATTTTTACCGATTATTAAAAACCGGGTAGTATTATCAGGCTCATCTTCAATATTTTTTGAAATTACGACAAGGTTATAGATTTCTGCTGCTGAATCTCCAGCAATAGCAGCGACATTCTCGCTTGAGTTAGAGACGAGTTGCGCTGCTTCGGCATTACTATTTACCGGAATTTGTTCGACACCATTTAAGTTAGAATCAAGCCATTCTCGACATTGGGCTAAAGATTGTCGATGAGAATATATTTTAGTTATTTTTGAAATATCCTGATCACTTTTAGCGAGTAAATGATGATGAATACGAATTTCTACTTCACCACTGATAAATAATGGTGAATTTATAAATAAATCCAGGGTATGATTAATAACACCCTCAGTTGAATTTTCAACCGGAACAACACCATAAGGAATTTCACCTGACTCTACTTCTCTAAAAACATCTGCAATTGTCGCTAACGATGTTGTATTAACAGAATGCCCAAAATGCTTTATTGCGGCTGATTGAGTGAATGTTCCTTCCGGACCCAAAAAACCAATAGTCATAGGCTCTTCTAACGCTAAACAAGCAGACATTATTTCACGAAATAATCGCGCTATTTCTTCGTTTTGCAATGGCCCTTTATTTCTTTCGATAACCATTCTTAAAACTTCTGCTTCACGTTCAGCACGATAAAATACTGTGCTGGTATTTTTTTGTGATTGTTTTGCAATTGCAACTTCTTGAGCTATTGATGCCCGTTCCGAAATTAATTTTTGTATCGACGCATCGATCACATCAATTCGGCCGCGCATTTTTGACAATGAATCTGACATAAAATAATTATATAGCTCGCACTGTTAGTACACCGTCTATAGCAGATAATTTTTTTATTAAATTATCATCAACCACTTGATCAACATCTAATACGGTATAGGCAATATCATCTCTGGATTTATTTAACATGTCGATAATATTTAATCCTGCTTCGGCAGTTGCAGTTGATATTTGACCTAACATATTCGGTACATTATTGTTAACAATTGTAACTCGATAGCCATTTGTTCTCGGCATGTCAATATTTGGAAAATTAACTGAATTAAATATATTTCCATTTTCTAAAAAATTTTTAATTTGATCTGCAACCATAATCGCACAATTGTCTTCAGCTTCAATTGTAGACGCACCAAGATGTGGTAAAGTAATCACTCTGTCCTGCCCTTTTAATTCATTAGTCGGAAAGTCACAGACATAAGAGTATATTTTATTACTCTTGATTGCTTCAAGAACAGCTAAATCATCAATAATACCAGCTCGAGCAAAATTTAATATAACAGCACCTTGTTTCATGATAGCTAAACGTTCTTTATTAATCATGTTTTTAGTAGCATCAATCAATGGTACATGAAATGTTACAAAATCAACTTTCGATAATAATGTTTCAACATTTTCTGCTTTTTCAACTTTTGAAGATAAACGCCATGCACCTTCAATTGTAATACCGGGATCATAACCAATAACATTCATTCCCAGTTGTAGGGCAACATCAGCAACGGAGCGACCAATAGCGCCAAGCCCGACAATGCCCAAGGTTTTTCCAGGTAGTTCAAAACCACCGTATTGTTTTTTTCCTGCTTCAACACTTTTAGAAACAGCTGCATCATCACCTTCAAGCTTGGTGGTATAATCCCAGGCCTGACAAATATTACGACAAGCTAATAACATACCGGCTACAACCAGTTCTTTAACGGCATTAGCATTTGCGCCGGGAGCATTAAAAACTGGGATGCCTTTTGATGACATTTTTTCTACTGGAATATTGTTAACACCGGCACCTGCGCGACCAACGGCTTTTAGTGATTCGGGAATATCCATATCATGCATTTTAAATGAGCGAAGCATGATTGCATCTGGGTGTGTGACTTCTGATGCAACTTCATATGAGTCCCTTGGTAATCGCTCGATGCCTGCGACAGAAATGTTATTCAGAGTTAAAATTTTATACATGATTTCCTTATTTATTTTTTAAATATCGAGCGACTAATTAGCGAACAAGTCTATTAACCGTTACGTTTTTCAAAATCAGCCATAAAGTTAATTAGCGTTTCAACACCTTCTTCCGGCATTGCATTATAGATGCTTGCTCTCATACCACCAACAGAACGATGACCTTTTAGATAAACTAAACCGGCATCAGCTGCTTCAGCTATAAATGTTTTATCCAGATCAGAGTTGGCTAAAGTAAAAGGCACATTCATCCACGAACGACATTCTACTGTTACCGGGCTGTTATAAAAACCGGATGCATCTATTGCTTTATATAATTTATCTGATTTACGTTTATTTGTTTCAGCAACTGTTTTAAGCCCTCCGTTTGATTTTAACCAATCAAAAACCAGGCCTGCTAAATACCATCCAAATGTTGGCGGTGTATTTAACATTGAATCATTATCAGCTAGATCTTTATAATTAAACATTGATGGAGTATTTTCATCCGCTAATCCAATTAAATCTTCTCTAATAATAACGACCGTTAAACCAGCTGGACCTATATTTTTTTGTGCTCCAGCATAAATTATTCCAAATTTGGAGACATCGATTGGACGAGATAAAATAGTTGACGACATGTCGGCAACTAGAGGAATATTTCCGGTATCGGGAATAAAAGGAAACTCAACACCACCGATAGTTTCATTTGGTGTGTAGTGGACATATGCGGCATCGGTATTTAACAACCATTCACTATAGGCCGGTACAGTTGTAAAATTTTGCGCTTCACTACTAGCTGCGACATTTACATCACAATATTTCTTTGCTTCTTTAATTGCTTTTTTAGACCATGAACCGGTATTTATATAGTCTGCGGTTTTTTTACCCGCTAAAATATTCAATGGCACCATCGCAAACTGACTGGAAGCGCCACCTTGTAAAAATAAAACTTTATAATTGCCAGGTATTGCCATTAACTCACGAAGATCGGCTTCTGCTTTTTCTGCAATTGACATAAACTCCTTGCCACGATGACTCATTTCCATTACTGACATACCGGAACCATGCCAATCACGCAATTCATTTTGAGCTATTGCTAATACATCGGCCGGTAATATTGCCGGGCCCGGGCTGAAATTATAAATCTTTGGCATCTATACCAAACTCCTTGTTAGACTTTGCTGGGACAAATTTTACTGGAAATAAATTATTTGGAACAAGGTAAATTAGTCAGTGCTACTTTCAGACTCATCATCAGCTTGAATATTTTCAATACGTTCTATTCCACTTAATTTTTCGTCATTACTCAAACTGATTAATTTAACACCTTGAGTATTTCGACCCATTATTGAAATTTCTTCAACACGGGTACGAACTAAAGTTCCTTGATTGGTAATTAACATTATCTCGTCTTCACTTGTTACTAATTCAACACCGGTTACAGCGCCATTTCGATCTGAAGTTTGAATGGATATAACACCCAGACCACCACGACCATGAATTGGATAATCTTCAATACCAGTACGTTTTCCAAAACCATTTTCTGTCGTTGTTAATACATAACCTTCTCCCGAAATAATCATCGAGATTACATTATGTCCTGGTTGTAATTTTAAACCACGAACACCGACTGCCGAACGCCCCATTGGGCGTACATCATTTTCATTGAATCGAATCGACTTACCAGAGCTGGAGAATAATATAACGTCTTTATCGCCATCTGTTATTTCTACTCCAATTAATTGATCGTCTTTACGTAAATCAATAGCAATTATACCTGATGAACGCGGGCGCGAAAAATCTTTTAATGGTGTTTTCTTGACTGTTCCGAATGATGTTGTAAAGAAAACAAATTTATCTTCTTCGTATTCACGAATGGGTAAAATTGCATTAATCCGTTCACCTTCGTCAAGTGGCAGTAAATTGATAATCGGTCTTCCTCTTGCGGTTCTTCCAGCTTGAGGTAATTCAAACACTTTTAGCCAATATACTTTTCCTCGGCTGGAAAAACATAAAATAATATCGTGAGTATTTGCAACAAATAATTTATCAATAAAATCTTCATCTTTGACTGATGTTGCTGCTTTCCCTCGTCCACCGCGACGCTGCGCACTGTAAGTTGATAATAATTGTGATTTAACATAGCCCTCGTGTGATAAGGTTACTACCACATCCTCTTCTGTGATCAAATCTTCAATTGTTAGATCTTCTTGTGATGAAATAATTTCTGTTCGTCTTTCATCTCCAAATTGTTCACGGACTTCAACCAACTCTTCTTTTATTATTTCCATCAAACGCTCAGTACTTGATAATATATTCAGTAATTCAGCAATAAGAGTTAGTAATTCTTCATATTCTGCAATTATTTTATCTTGCTCTAAACCGGTTAATCGATGTAAACGCATATCTAATATTGCTTGTGCCTGAGATGGCGATAGGTAATATTTTCCTTCACGCAATCCAAACTCATCGCTTAAATCATCTGGACGTGATGACTCCGCACCTGTACGAGACAACATATCGGTTACAACTCCGGGTATCCATGCAGTTTCAACCAGTTTTTGTTTTGCTTCAGCTGGATTTTTAGCTGATTTAATAAGTGTTATAATTGGATCGATATTAACAAGTGCAATCGCAAGGCCTTCCCGCTCATGGGCTTTTTTCCGAGCTTTGCGTAATTCAAATATAGTGCGGCGTGTAACAACTTCACGTCGATGTCGAATAAAATATTCTAATATGGATTTTAGATTTAATAATTTCGGTTGACCGTCTACCAATGCAACCATATTAATACCAAACACACTTTGTAATTGAGTATATTGGTACAAATTATTTAACATTACATCTGAAACTTCACCACGGCGTAATTGAATAATAACACGCATGCCGTCTTTATCAGACTCATCACGCAATTCGGTAATACCGTCGAGTTTTTTATCTTTTACTAATTCGGCAACGCGCTCGAGTAATCGTGCTTTGTTAACCTGATACGGTAATTCGGTAATGACAATAGTTTGTTTACCCGATTTTTCATCAACCTCAATATGTGTCCGTCCACGCACATAAATTCGACCACGACCAGAATGATAGGCTTCAACAATTCCTCGTGCACCGTTGATAATACCAGCGGTAGGAAAATCAGGACCTGGAACGATTTCCATTAATCCATGCATATCGATATCCGGTTTTTCGATAATGGCTAAACAGGCGTTGATAATTTCAGTTAAATTGTGTGGCGGTATGTTAGTCGCCATACCAACGGCTATACCCGAAGAACCATTGACGAGCAGATTAGGAACTCGAGTTGGCATGATAACCGGTTCTTGTTCAGAATCATCATAGTTTGATGCAAAATCGACTGTCTCTTTATCAAGATCAGAGAGTAGTAGATGTGCAATTTTCGACATACGAACTTCGGTATAACGCATCGCAGCCGGTGCATCACCATCAACCGAACCAAAGTTGCCCTGACCGTCAACTAGCATATAACGTAATGAAAACGGTTGAGCCATGCGAACAATGGTGTCATAAACAGCAGTATCACCGTGAGGGTGGTATTTACCAATGACATCACCAACAACACGTGCCGATTTTTTATAAGGCTTATTCCACTCATTACCGAGTTCTTGCATCGCAAAAAGCACTCTGCGATGTACTGGTTTTAAGCCATCCCTGACATCGGGTAGTGCCCGTCCTACAATCACGCTCATTGCATAAGCGAGATAGGATTGTTTCATTTCCTCTTCAATGTTTATCGGGAGGACTTCTTTCGCAAAATCAATCATTTCGGTAAATTTTATCTTATTTTAATTATCATCAGGAACGCGCTTTTTAAGGACGTTTAAAGGCGAAATTATACCATAAAGTATCGTTAACAAGCTATGTGCAATGGTGCTTGAAATCGTTTTTAAGAGACTCTGGAGAATTTTGAGCATGAATCCTTAAAATCAACAGTTTTATTTAAATATTAACTTTTCTGGTACCCGAATTTCATTATTTTCAGAAAAATAGCAAAAACTTGTCAAACAAGGTGTGTTTCTGTAGTTTATTTAATATGACACAAATAATTGATACATTAATCCATCCCGGCTGGATTATCACAGTCAACGATAATAATGATATTTTACGAGACCACTCAATTGCTATTAAAGATGGGAAAATTATTGATCTCATTAAATCATCCATCGCGACTCAATCGTATCAAGCAAGCGTAGAATATTCTTTACCGGATCAAGCTGTTATTCCCGGTTTAATAAATTGCCATGGTCATAGTCCGATGACCTTATTGCGTGGTTTAGCCGATGACTTGCCATTAATGGATTGGTTAAACAATTTTATTTGGCCTGCCGAGTCAAAATGGGTAAGTCCCGAGTTTGTTTACACGGGAACTCAAATTGCAATAGCGGAAATGCTGCGCAGTGGCACAACATGTTTTACTGATATGTATTTTTTCCCTGAACAAACTGCATTAGCCGCGGAGCAATCCGGTATACGAGTCATGCTGGGCTTGATTGTTATTAATTTTCCATCGGCATATGCACAAAATGAAGAGGATTACTTTAATAAAGGTTTGGCACTACATGATAACCTACGCTACCACAATTTAATTAAAACCTCGTTTGCTCCTCATGCACCTTATTCAGTATCTGATGAAGGTTTAAAAAAATTGTCAATACTTGCAGAGGAATTAGATATTCCTATTCAGATTCATTTACACGAGACTGAATTTGAAGTAAATGAGGCGCTAAAGTTACACGGAAATAGACCCATAGCGCATTTAGAAAAACTGGGGTTATTATCACCAAGATTATTAGCTTCACACATGACACAAATTACCAATGATGACATTAAACTAGCTGCGGATAATGGTATTAATATCGTGCATTGTCCTGGATCAAATTTAAAATTAGCCAGTGGATTTTGCCCGGTTCAAAAATTGTTAGATAATAACATTAATGTTGTTCTGGGTACCGATGGTGCTGCAAGTAATAATGATCTTGATATGTTAAGTGAAATGCACACTGCAACGTTGCTTGCAAAAGCGGTGGCCCAAAATGCCCAGGCATGCACTGCCGAACAAATGTTACGAATAGCGACGATAAACGGTGCTAAAGCGCTTGGTTTGGACGATAAAATTGGCTCAATTGAAATAAATAAATTGGCGGATATTGTCTCAATTGATCTTAATACGATTGAAACTCAACCATTATACAATCCGATATCACAAATAATATATTCGAGTACCCGAGATCAAATTAAAAACGTTTGGGTAAATGGTGCTCATTTATTAAAAAATAGAGAATTAACGACCCTGGATTTAGACGTTTTACTGCAATCTGCTAAAATATGGAGTGATAAAATACATAAAAGTTAAAATTTATATGTGTATAATTTACTCAAACACTATACCTTATTCAACTAAATCGTTAAAATTTGGCTATGAACACATCAACCACTACTTCAACTAAAAATATCGACGTTTCCGAAATCGCAAAATTTGAAGCATTAGCTTCACGCTGGTGGGATCCAACTAGCGAATTTAAGCCTCTTCATGAAATAAATCCATTACGGTTAAATTATATTGAACGGCGCGCAGGTCTGGATAATAAAAATATCGTAGATGTCGGTTGTGGTGGCGGTATTTTATCTGAATCGATGGCAAAAGCCGGAGCAAGTGTAACCGGAATTGATATGGGCAAAGCACCATTAAATGTTGCGAAACTTCATGCATTGGAATCTGGCGTTAAAATAGATTATTTGTTATCAACTGCGGAAGATTTTGCAGAAAATAATTCACAAAAATTTGATATTGTCACTTGTCTTGAAATGCTGGAACACGTGCCTAACCCTCATTCTGTCATTGAATCGTGTTACCAGCTGGTAAAACCAGGTGGACACGTGTTTTTTTCAACGATAAACAGGAACCCAAAATCTTATTTATATGCCATCGTTGGTGCTGAATATGTGTTGCAATTACTTCCGAAAGGTACGCATGATTACAATAAATTTATTTCACCTGCGGAGTTAGAGTCGTGGGCTCGGGATGTTGGACTATCAGTACGTGAACTAACCGGTATGACCTATAATTTATTTACTAAAAAATATTCATTGAGTCATGACATAAGTGTCAATTATCTTATGCACTGTAACAAAGCTGATTAATAGGAACTTCGGTTGAGCATTAAAACTGTGTTATTTGATCTCGATGGTACCTTGGCCGATACTGCTCCGGATCTGGCTGATGCTTTAAATTACACTTTATGCAAAAATGGTTATAAAGAATTATCCTTACAGGAAATACGTCCCCATGTTTCAAATGGTTCAATTGCATTAATAGAATTTGGCTTTAACATTAATTCCGACCATAAGAATTTTGATACGTACCGTGAACAATTACTAAATTATTATACCAATAACATTGCCAATAAAACCCGTTTGTTTACTGATTTTGAAAAAGTGCTCGATAGTATTGAAGCCAGGGGTTTGAATTGGGGAATCGTCACTAACAAACCATCATATCTGACCGATCCTTTACTTAAACAACTTAATCTCTATGAACGTGCGATTACCATAGTTTCGTCAGATACACTCGAATTTCGAAAACCACACCCTGCTCCAATGTTGCATGCTTGTAGTGAAGCTGGATCCAAACCAGATGAATGTGTTTTTATTGGTGATGCACAGCGTGATGTAGAAGCGGGAAAAAATGCGGAAATGAAGACCTTGATTGCGATGTTCGGTTATATTGGCGTTAATGAGAATCCTGAAAACTGGGGTGCAGATGGTTATATTCATCAAGCCGACGATATATTAAACTGGCTTGATAATAATTAATCCAAAAAAACAATAAACTATCCATTATTTATTTAGATAAAGAATCTTTTATCGCCT